>NZ_JBQOJA010000040.1:0-20738 GCF_054971385.1 Marinococcus tarijensis
ATCATTCAAGGATGATCTCTTTCTTTGTTTGCGCATAGAAAAGGGGGGCTGTCCTATTTTTGGGACAGCCCCTTTTTGTTTACAAAAATATACAAATAATGTTGAAAAGAAACGGAGAAAAGCTGCTGTACTTATTAATCCGTGTAAGAAATGTACATTCACTCAAGCCTTTTGTATCAATGTACGAAGTTGGTTTGTGTAATGTAAATCACAATATTGTACAGTAAATGTTCAAAAGACTGCGATGAAAACGTATACATTTAGATTGCGACGGCTGATAGAATAAAAATTAACCAAAGGGGGGAAGGAGATGCCGCTGAGTGAACGGGATAATGAAATATTAAACGAACTAATCCGCAACCCGTCGGTCACTAGCATGGCGCTTGAAGAAAAGCATCAACTAACACGAAGACAGCTGGGCTACAGCATTAATAAAGTAAACGACTGGCTTTTAAGCAAAGACCTTCCGGTTATTGAAAGAACGCGCCAGGGGCATTTCATTATTGATCAGTCCGTTTACACAAATTTCGGTATGGATGAAGAAATTATCGCAGCTGAAAAGCCAATACTCACTGGGAAACAGCGTACTTATTATCTCATTATGATGCTCGTCAGCAGTGAAGAGCCGCTTTCATTAAATCATTTCACAAGCGAACTGCAGCTGAGTAAAAACACCGTATTGAATGAGCTGAAAGAAGCCCAGCAGTATCTTGATGACTATCATCTTCTAATCAAGTATTCCCGCAAAGAGGGCTATCTGGTTGATGGAAAGGAATTTCAGATCCGGAAACTGCTGATGAATGTTACGTACCAGCTGCTGTTCATGCAGGACGGGGCGGTGAGAATCAAAAGGATAGCTGGAATTGACGAGGAGGAGCTCGACGATTACCGCAAACGGATTGAAAATGTTGAAAACAAGCTCAGCCTGAAGTTTACTGATGAAAAGCTGGAAACGATGCCTTATATATTAGCTTTAATTTTAAAAAGAATTAAAAAGGGCTTTGCTGTTAATACATTTTCCATCCAGTATGAAGAGCTTTCGGATACGAAAGAGTACCAGGCGACAGAGGAAATATTTAAAAAGAATGAACACATTCCGATGGAAGAGCGGTTGTTTGTCACGCTGCATTTATTGACAGCGAATGTCTACAGCACTTCTTTTCCGATGGAAGACGAGGTCATTCCGAATTTAGGAGCCGCCACAGATGATATGCTGCGCCAGTTTGAGAAAAGCGCCTGTGTGTATTTACACGAGCGCGACCAGCTGCTTGATAAGCTGCTTCAGCACATTAAGCCGGCATATTACCGTATCAAATATCAGCTGTCGGAAACGTCATCCATGCAGGCGCCGCTGAGTAAGGAATTCAAAGCTCTGCATCATCTCGTAAAGCAATCCACCGCACCGCTTGAACAGTTAATCGGCAGCCGGATCCCGGACAGTGAGAGCAGCTTCATTACCATGCTGATCGGGGGCTGGATGAAAAGACAGGGCGAAAGTATTGAAAAGAAAGTAAAAGCCATTGTGGTATGTCCTCAGGGAGTGTCTGTATCAAGACTGATGCTTAATGAGCTGAGTGAGCTTTTCCCGGAATTTGTGTTCCTGGACTCTTTATCTGTACGGGAATTTCTTCATTACCATCTGGAGTATGATATCGTCTTTGCTCCGACGTTTCTCGAAACTGACAAAAAACTGTTCGTAGTAAAGACATTTTTAGGCAGGGAAGAACGGCAGCGTCTTCGCAAGCAGGTCATGCTCGAGCTTTACGGGTATCTGCCGAACCATCTGGACATCGATGAAATCATTCAGATTGTCAGCCGTCATGCTCATATCCATAATGAAAGCGCACTCATAGAAGATATTCAAAGTTATATTAATCAGGACAATGAAAACTCAGTGAATTACAGCATGGGCAAGGCTGAATACAATTTGGATGAATTAATCACTCCAGCTTCCATTACCCTGAAGGATCAAGCGGACGATTGGGAAGAGGCCGTCAAAACGGCTGCCGCTCCGCTGCTTGAAAATGGAAGTATCACGGACGACTATGTAAACAGTATGCTGCATTATACTGAGGAAGATCCCTATATTGTCATAGGGCCGAATATTGCGATTCCCCATGCTTCCCCGGAAGACGGGGTGAATGAAGTAGGAATGAGTTTGTTAAGACTGAAGGAAGGGGTTCTTTTTTCCGAAGAATACCGAATCAATCTGGTGATCGTCATTGCTGCTGTGGATAAGCAGAAGCATATTCACGCGCTGATGCAGCTGATGAAGCTTGCAGGCTCACAAACCGCAAGAGATCAAATAACAGCCGCTGATTCCATCAAAGATATATATAAAATTATTCAGTCGTATTCCAAAGACTAACCAGGTAAGATTTCAATTTCACCAAGGAGGGGCCTGATGAGCGATTTGTATTTTGATACTCCCGTGATTCTTTTAGATATGGACGGGGGATCCAAAGAAGAAGTATTGCGGACAATGGCACAAAATTTAGTGAACAATGGACTGGTAAAACAAAGCTTCGTTGAAGCAGTGATTCAGAGAGAGAATGAATATGCTACCGGTCTTCCGACAGGCGACATCGCGGTAGCAATTCCACATACAGATGTAGAGCATGTACAGCAAAAAGCAATCAGTGTAGGAATACTGAAGGAGCCTGTTGATTTTATCGTCATGGGAGACGACGCGGAAACGGTGCCGGTCAGAATAGTGTTCATGCTTGCCATGGATGAGGCTCATTCCCAGCTGAAGCTGCTGCAGCAGCTTATGCAGGTATTCCAGGACCAAAGTGTTTTAAGTGAGCTTGTCAGCACGTCCGATGAAAAACAGATCAAGCATATCATGGAAGAAAAATTAGACGCGTTATCCCTTAAAGGAGGTGAAAAATAATGGCAAAAAAACAAGTACTAGTAGCATGCGGAGCAGGCGTGGCAACTTCCACAGTTGTTAACGGTGCTATTGAAGATATGGCTAAAGAACACAAATTATCAGTGGACCTTAAGCAAATTAAAATAGCTGAAGTAGAAAGCTATGTTGATACTGCTGATTTACTGGTAACGACAGCTACGATCAAAAAGGAATATCCGTTTCCGGTAATCAATGCACGTTCCTTCCTGACAGGTATCGGTATGGAAGATACCAAACAGGAAATTCTGGATGAATTGAAAAAATAACAGTGTGCCGGTTTCCTGTTTTAAGAGGGAAACCGGGCTCATTATTACAGGTATGAGGGGGAAGTGGCATGCAAGGATTTGTAGATCTTGTGCAGGGATTTTTAGATCTCGGGGCAACAGTAATTTTACCAGTGGTTATCTTTTTGCTCGGTTTATTATTCGGGCAGAAGCCGGGAAAAGCCTTCCGGTCCGGCTTAACGATTGGGGTAGCATTTGTAGGTATATTTCTTGTAGTTGACCTGCTGGTTAATAACTTAGGCCCGGCAGCGCAGGGAATGGTTGATCGATTAGGAGTCAACCTGGACGTAATTGACGTCGGCTGGCCGGCGACATCATCTATTGCCTGGGCTTCTACGGCAGTAGCAGCCTTTATTATTCCGTTAGGATTGCTTGTAAACGTTGTCATGCTTCTGACAAAGACAACAAAAACAATGAACGTGGATATCTGGAACTTTTGGCATTATACATTTATGGCTGCTGTAGTATACACCGTATCCGGCAGTATCATTCAAGGACTTATCGCTGCAGTAATCTTCCAAATTGTAACCTTGAAAATCGCTGACTGGACCGCGCCAATGGTGAGTGATTTCTACGAGCTTCCCGGCGTATCGATTGCTACAGGAAGTACCGTTTCATATGCACCAGGTATCTTTCTTGTAAAAGGCCTGCAGAAGATCCCCGGCATTAACCGGCTGAGCGCAGACCCGGACAGCATTCAGAGAAGATTCGGTGTGTTTGGTGAATCCATCTTTATCGGGCTGTTCCTCGGTGTTGCAATTGGGGCCCTGGCTGGCTACAGCGTAGGCGAAGTAATTGAAATCGGCATGGCGATGGCCGCCGTTATGGTTCTGATGCCGCGCATGGTTAAGATTTTGATGGAGGGCTTAATGCCTGTATCAGAGTCAGCCAGAAACTGGTTGAACAAACACTTCAGCAACAAAGAAATTTACATCGGCCTGGATGCAGCCGTTCTCCTTGGACACCCATCCGTTATTGCTACGGCATTGATTCTTGTGCCAATTACGGTGGTACTGGCAGTATTTCTGCCTGGCAACGCTCTGCTTCCGTTTGGTGACCTTGCGACGATTCCATTTGTTGTTGCATTTATCGTCGGAGCAGCGAGAGGTAACATTATACACTCTGTGCTGGTAGGTACTGTGATGATCGCCCTTTCATTATACATGGCTACAGATATCGCCAACGTATTTACAACAATGGCTCAAAACGCTGATTTCGACATGCCGGAAGATTCCGCACGAATTTCAAGTATTGACCAGGGCGGAAACCTGATCAACTGGCTCATCTGGAGATTCTTCGAACTGTTTAACTAATTCACCTCTCAGGAAAAACCTGCATGAAAATTAACACATCGGGAGGAAAAGAATATGAAAGCATTGGTGAAAACCGATTTAGAGCAAGGAAGCATCGAAGTACAGGACAAACAGGAGCCGACGCCCGGGAAGGACCAGGTGAAAATCGAAGTAAAATATGCCGGGGTCTGTGGCACTGATATTCATGCCTATGAGGGCCACTATAAAGTTAACGCGCCGGTGACGCTTGGCCATGAATTTGCCGGTGAAGTTGTAGAAGTCGGCGAAGGGGTCAGCGATTTTAAGCCCGGGGACCGGGTCACCTCCGAAACGACATTTTATATCTGCGGCGAGTGCCGGTACTGCCGGGCTGGCGACTACAACCTATGCAGCTGGCGCAAAGGGCTTGGCAATCAGTACGACGGAGCCTTTGCAAAGTATTTAATCGCCCGGAAAGCGAGTCTCCACCACCTCCCTGAAAACGTTGATTATCAGTCGGCGTCGATGACAGAGCCGCTTGCCTGCACACACCACGCGGTAGCTAAAACAGAGATCTCGGACGGAGACATTGCGGTCGTTATCGGCCCAGGGCCAATCGGCCTGTTTACTGCCCAGGTGGCGCAGAGCAGGGGAGCCAAAGTTATTATTACCGGGCTCACAAATGATAAAGTGCGTTTGGAAAAAGCGAGCGAGCTTGGAATTGATTACGTTGTGAATTCGCAGGAGGAAGACCTTCATGAATTCGTCAATAGCGTAACTGATGGCTACGGGGCAGACATCGTTTTCGAATGCTCAGGAGCTGTACCGGCGGCCAAGCAGGCGATTGGCCTGCTGCGGAAAAAAGGTCAATACGCTCAGGTGGGTATTTTCACAACACCGGATATTCAATTTGATTTTGATAAAGTGATTCAAAAAGAAATTCGTGTGGTTGGCAGCCGCAGCCAGAAGCCTGCTGACTGGGAGCCTTCCCTTGAGCTGATGAACAGCGGGCTTGTGAATGCCCGGGCGATGGTCACTCATGAATATGACATTACAGAATGGGACCAGGCCTATCAAAAAATTAAAGACGGAGAAGCTATTAAAGTACTGCTTACGCCTGTGGATTAACATCTGGTGGAAAAGTGCAGACACTAATACATGGAAAGGCAGGGAGCCAGGAAAAGAAAGGACTCCCTGCCCGCCGTCAGCGGCAAAAAATATATTAAGAAGGTAAGGAGGCTCACTATGACGGAATTAATGCTTGATTTTATGCTGGGCCCAATGCGTGTAATCGGGGAGTTCTATTTTGATCACCAGATGATTTTTAATCCAATCATTGTTGGGGCAGCTTTAATTAAAATATTATTTGGAAAGAAAAAGGCAAAAAATGAACCGGCCAATTCAGAATTGTAATATCGTTACTTTGAAGGGAGAAAAACATGAAAAGTCTTAAACTATATGGACAGCAGGACCTCCGATTCGAAGAAGCTTCAAAGCCGGTAATCGAAAATGCTGATGATGTTATTATTAAGGTGAAGGCTGCAGGCCTTTGCGGCTCCGACATTTCCCGCTACAAAAAGCTGGGCCCTTACGTGGAAGGTATGATTTTCGGCCATGAATTCGCAGGAGAGGTCGTTGAGACCGGCCCCGGGGTATCAGAAGTGCAACAGGGGGACCGCGTGGCCGGATGCCCAACGTTTCGGTGCGGGAAGTGTCTGAGCTGTCAGAAAGGGGAGCTTTCACGCTGTGAAAATCTGACGGTGATCGGAGCCCGCCACCCGGGGTCCTATGCTGAATACGTCAGGCTTCCGGCTGAAAATGTTCTGCCGCTGCCCGGCCAGGTGGATTATGACACCGCTGCGCTCGTCGAGCCTGCTGCTGTCGTAGCTCATGGATTTTACCGTACGAGTATTCAACCCGGAGCGGAAGTAGCCGTGATGGGATGCGGAAGCATTGGCCTTCTGGCAGTTCAGTGGGCGAAAATATTCGGGGCGAAAAAAGTGTATGCGATTGATATCGATGACGTAAAGCTGCAAACTGCCCGGGAAGTGGGCGCAGACGTATTGATCAATTCAAGTCAGCGTCCAGCCCACGAACAAGTGCAGGAGCATACAGGCGGGTACGGGGTGGACCTTGCGGTAGAATCTGCAGGAGCACCTGCAACTTCGGCCCAGGTACTTGCTCTTCCAGGGAAGGGGGGCGAGGTCGTGTTTATGGGTATTCCATACGCAGATATTACTATTGAACGTTTTTATTTCGAGCGTATTGTGCGCAATGAATTAAGGATACTCGGCTCCTGGAACGCGGTATCGTCGCCTTTTCCCGGAAAGGAATGGACATCTGCGCTTCATTATATGGGCACCGGCCAGATTAATGTAAAGCCGATGATCTCACATACGCCAGATCTTTCAGAGGGACCAGGGGCCTTTGACGATTTAATTAACGGAAAAGGAAATTATGTGAAGGTCGTTTTTCATCCCGAAAAATAATAAATTAAATAAAAGCGAGGCCATTTCCCGGGTGAAGGGAGAAGGGCCTCGCTTTTATAATTTTATTGTTCTCCTTCCGGCAGGCGGGCCAGTAAAACGTCACAATCAGCCCGGTGTACGATACCCTCTGAGACGCTGCCGAGGAAAAACCGCTCTGTTGTATTCAGGCCGGAGGCACCAACAACAATCAGATCGGCTTTATACTTTTTAGCCAAATCCTCCGCAATAACAACTTTAGGAGCTCCGTGGTGAAGCTCTGCTTCTACGTGCTCGAGGCCGGCATTTACGGCTTTTTCCCGGTATTCTTCAAGCATTTTTTCAGAGTAGCTTTCCATTTCGATAAACAGCCCGGTGTCATGCTGCTCCATAGAGGTGAGTACCACTGAATCAATTACATGCGTGATCAGCACAGCTGCATTTTCTTCCATTGCGAGCGCAATTCCTTTTTCAAAGGCATGGGCTGCTTCTTTAGAGCCGTCAATGGCAATGATGATCCTCTTATAGTCACTGTCTGAATCCTTTTTCCGGACGACGAGAACATCGCATTTGGCATTGCGCACGATGCCGGTGGAAACACTTCCCATAATGAAGCGTCCGACTGTTCCAGCCCCGGAGGCGCCGGTAATAATCAAATCGGTCTCATAATCTGGAGCGAGATCTTTAGTAATAATGGTTTTTGGTACGCCGGTTTCCATTATTGTCTGGATATTCACGCCAGCTCCTTCAGCCTCTGCTTTGTACATGTTTAACAGTACTTTTCCCTGTTCTCCCGCCGTTTCCATAATAGTCGGTATATATTGAATCAGGCGGTTCAATGTTCTGTACTCCACAACATGGGCGACCGTCAGCTGGCTTTGATGTTTTCTGGCCAGTGAGAGACTGCGGCGGAATGCCTGCATAGATTCATCCGAACTGTCCACAGCTGTGAGAATATTCTGATAGTGTTTGATCATGATAACGCCCCGCTTTCTTTACAGAAGTAGATTTTCGAGCACGAAATGACCTGAAACAAAAGTGAAATATCTCTCTATCTATCTCCATTATGAAACATATAAGCGAAGAACTCCACTGTATAATTTGGCAAAAAAAGTACAATAGTAAAACTGAAGATAGTGCTATAATAGAGATAGAACTAAGACAGCCGGGCTGGCGAAAGCAAAATCATTCAGGGCAGCATCCGGCGTTGACGATGATGGATAGGGGGCAGGCAAAATGGAAAAAAGGTACAACCGTATTTTAGTAGCAACAGATGGCTCTGTAGAAGCTGAATTTGCATTGAAAAAAGGAATTGCGCTCGCCAAAGCGTATGATTGTTCATTGGGAATCTGCTACATTATCGACTACAACCATTATAGCCAGGCCCGGCTTCATACTACGGATTTATTACAGGCCTCAAAGGAAAAAGGGGAAGAAATTATTGCTGCCTGCAGAGAAGAAGCCGAAAAAGCAGGGCTGACGGATGTAACCGTGTTTTTGGAAAACGGCTCTCCGAGAACTACTATCCCAAAGGACACTGCAAAACGGTTTAAAGCGGACTTGATTCTTTGTGGAGCTTCGGGTATAGGTACATTTGAAAGATTCATTGTTGGAAGCGTTTCCGCAGGTATCGTACGAAATGCAGAGTGTGACGTCTGGGTGGTTAGAAATAAACGGGGGATCAAAAAATATAATAGCATTCTGATCGCAGTAGATGACTCAGAAATGTCTGCCAACGCCTTTCGTGCCGGTCTGGCAATGGCAGAAGAAGAAGAAGCGAAGGCCGTGGTCACCCATGTTATTCATACACCGCTCGTTTCATCAGTAGAGAAAACAAGAGGTAACGTCATTGAAATATTTAAGAAAAACGGGAGAAATCTGCTTGAAATATACCGGGAGCTTGCGTTAAAAAGCAACGTTCCCAATGTTTCATTTGCTTTGGAGTACGGCTCACCAAAAATGGTAATTCCAAAGGATGCTGCGGAAAAATATGAGGCAGACTTAATCGTCTCAGGGGCTTCCGGAGTCAGCAGTGCCGAACGGCTTCTTCTCGGAAGCGTCGGGGAAAGCATCGTACGCAGAGCGGAATGCGACGTTCTCGTTGTCAGAAATGAACACATTTAAAATACTTTCCCACATTCAGTTTGCCAGTGCAGCTGGTCTATAACAAAGGAAACCCGGCTGGATGGCAGCCGGGTTTTTAATGACCGTGACTATTTAGCAGAAGAGTATAATGCTACTGGTAATTATCTTTCACCGCATGAAGGAGTCCGGCTGTTTCAAGAAGAGGTTCCGGTGCTAAAAAAGTAACAGTAACTACACCGGGGTGTCTTCCAATCTCAATAGAGCCAGTAATGGTTGCCCTGTTCATAATTTCCGGTACAGTGACACCCAGTGCTTTGGCTGCCCGCTGCATTCCGTTTTCTGTTGCTTCATTCAGACTCGCCCCGCTGCCGATAAAAGATACCGGATAAGCTTCTTCGAGCTCATTAACACCCCACTGCCGGGCAAGTTCGAGTGCTTCTTTTTTCTCCTGCTCGCTAAAGGGCTTTGCCGTATAGGGCAGATCCTCAATCACAGGGAGCAGTACCGGGCCATCTAATTTGACGTCTTTTAAAACATTGGCCTGGAGGTGCACAATCCCGGAAACATCGGTGGTATGGCCGGCAATTTCGCCGTCACCCTGCATGGCATGCATATCACCAAGGTAGATGCCGCCCCCGGGGACTTTAACCGGACAAACTAACACAGCTCCGGCCCGGACACGACTGATATCAAGGTGGCCGTCTGTGCGTTCTTCCAGTTGTGGTTTAGTAATAGCGTACTCGTGGGGGGCGTCGATTAATGCCTGCCCGAAGTCTCCGGCGTTATGGGAATCAGGCAGAGCGCGTGATGGAGTAGTTCCAAGCTGCCCTAAAAAAGGCCTGGTTCTGGCTGCTGCACCGATAATGTCATGAGGAGCAAAGGTTACTACCGGGTTTTGAATCGAATTTTCGGGGGTGTTCATGTAATTTTTTCCGTCGTGGGCAATTTTTTCAGCTGCTTCCTGTGAAAGGGTGAGGCCGATCGATTTATTATCGTTAAAAGCCATCGTGTATGCGTTTGTAAATACAAACGGAGTGATATCCTCACCGCAGTTAGCACACCGGACCGCTTCCTGGCCAATACCTTTAATCACCGTTTTTGGATGCATTTGCCCGCAGCCGGGACATTTTACAGCAACGAATGGATCACCGACAAAACGGCCGTCTACCGCTTTATCATTACCGGAGGCTGTGGCTTGAGAGGTAATTTCAATAGATTTGATCCGGATAGCAACAGCATCGCCGACTTCTGCACCTTCGACATACACCGGCTTTGTCACCTCATGGCCGCCGCGAAGGGCAGGGGTGATCATCGGCCCCCAGCACCCGGGGGTGGTGTTGGCAACAATTGCGGCCTCCGTCTTTAACTTTATATTCCATTTCAAGAGCCGGATCGAGCATGCCATCTGTAAAGGTATTAACGTATACGGTTTGCTTGGCATCCATGCTATTCACTCCCTATGTTAGAATATTCTAACTTTAACACGGAAGAGGGAATTAGCCCAGCTGCTGCTTTTCATCGTAATGCAAATGGCCGGGTATCCTTTATGGGGATACCCGGCAAAAATTTTCTTATTCTCTTACGTTGTGGATCCATGCTTTGTCCTGATCTATCATTTTCTTTGCTGCTGCAATTGTCAAAAACTGTATGACAATGATTGGCAGCCCCATCAGCCCTGAAAGTACTTCAAGCGGAGGCAGGCCTCCAATTCTCATTAAGATTAAAGCGAGGGTGGTGATGATGGCAGCGACCAAAATGCGAAGAAATTTAGAAGGCTCATTTTTACTCATATCTTCGGTGCTTGCATACGCTGAAATAGTATACGTCGTAGAATCAAGGGTCGTAGTTAAGAAAATCAATGCGACAACCATAAAGATGACCAGAGCAAGACCAGAGAGCGGCAGTGTAGTTAAAATTGCCGGTATAGCTGCCATATTACCCTGATTTTCCACGATACTGAGCACATCGAGGTTGCCATTTAAAAATCTGTCTACGCCCAGTCCGCCGAGAACTCCTGTAGCTATCCAGGAAATAATCGTTGGAGCGGCTAAGTACGTCATGATCATTTCTTTAATGGTGCGTCCCTGGGAGATTTTCGCGGCAAATACGCTGTGCAGCATCGCCCAGGTAGCGTTATAAGCGAACCAGAACACGGTATTGCTTTTTATATAGCTGGCTTCTCCGGAAGAAAGGGCTTCAGTATAAAAGGAAATGTTAATATAATTAGTCATAAGAAAGCCGAGGCTGCCGGTGAAATAATTCAAAATAAATATCCCCGGGCCGGCCACCATAATAAACAGAGCGAATATTCCCACCAGATACATGTTAAACGTACTAAGGCGTTTGATGCCCTTTTCGATCCCAAGATAGGCGCTTAAAGAAAACATAAACACCCAGATGAGTGTTACGATCAGTGTAAGGCCAAAGCTTATTTCGATTCCCAGCAGCTCTGCGAGGTTGTTGGTAATGATCGGGGAGCCAAGCCCGAGCGTCACTGCAGCGCCTGCAAGAATACTGATCAGAAAAATAACATCTAAAAATTTACCGCCAAGGCCATCGGTAAACCGGTCACCAAAAAGCACGCGGCATGCTTCAGAAATACGCATTAACGGGCGTTTACGCACATGAAGAATGTAGGCCATCGCTGGCGCCGCCATAACGAAAATAGCAAATGTCTGAAAGCTCCAGAGAAACATGCTGTAGGAGTTCCCCCACATCAGGGCCTGTGTGGAACCGGCTTCCACACCGGTTGGCGGGTCGCTTGCTACGGAGGTCCACTGCACCATTCCGGTACGCATAATAGTGGAGCCGAGCCCCATAGCAATTAGAATCGACGCGTATTCAAATAGTGAAAAACGCGGTTTTTCCAACGGATCCCCCAATACAACTTTTCCATATTTGGAAAAAGAGAAATAAAGGCCGGCAACAAGAAGTATTAAACCGTACCAGAGGTAGCCCCATGTAAATACTTCCACAAGGGAATCGAAAATCCCATTTAAAACTTCCATGCTTCGTGTTTCGTACAAAGCAAGCGGTATACAGATTGCAATGATGATTAAAAGTGCCGGAACAAAAATCCGGTAATCAATCAGCTTTAATTTTGACTGCTGATCATTATTCTGTTCACTCATTGATATCCCCCTTTCTATTTTGTCTTTTCATGATAGCTGTGAAAATTAAGGAATGCAGAAAACAAATAAATCACAATAAATCCATATGAAAAATATCAATAATCCTCTTCTTCCTCAAAAAACAGCTGAATAAACTAAAGCATGAATGTTATTTACCCATTTACATTTAAAAATAACAATCAAAAAAACAGCAGCGCCGGGACGAACGCTGCTGAAAAAATTATATTTAAATTGATCCCAAAAGAAAAAGCAGAGCAGTTACGCCCGAAGTATTTAATATAACGAGAAGCATCTTCCGCCATTTTTTATAAAATACCTGTTCATAGTAAAAATAATGAATTATAAACACGCTGACAAAAGAAATGCAGACAGGAATATGGAGCATTCCTGCAAGAGCAAAGAAGCAGCCGGCCGAAAGCAGCAGGGCCGGAAATTCCACCGTTGCTGCCGCTATCAGCCACGGCAGACTCATCTTTATATTCACGGCCATCATCCATCATCCGTTCTACTGAATTTTCTTTTAGTGTAAGGCAGCAGGCATAAAAGGAGGATAGGGCCATATATAATTTTTACAAAGATAAAATCATTTGGTTGACAGGCGGCGAAAAACTAAGCCTGGAGTCCTGCTTCAAAGATTCTCATCCAGGGAACATAAACAAAAAGAGTTAAAATAAAAGGAGCGGGTACCAATGGCGGCAATTAAACCTTTTCTTATGTTTCAGGGGAATGCAGAAGAAGCACTTAATTATTATGTGAGTCTGCTTGATGAAGCAAAAATAGTAAGCTTAAGCCGGTATGGGCCGCATGAATCCGGTAAAGAAGGGAATGTTATGCAGGCCGTGCTTTCGCTGCAGGGCCAGGAATTCATATGCATGGACAGTAACGTGAAGCACGATTTTACATTCACGCCTTCCTTTTCACTTTTTGTTAACTGTGAATCAGATCAGGAAATTGAGTACTTGTACAATCATCTTTCCAAGGGCGGTAAAAAGCTGATGGCTTTAAAAGATTACGGATTCAGTAAACGCTTCGCCTGGATCCAGGATAGATTTAATGTTTCCTGGCAGTTGAATCTGCCTTCTGATTAACAGAGGCACAATGTGAGAGGCCTGTTTTGGCTGAAAAGTATACCTTGAAAAAGCTTTTCTGTTTTTCATTTATTAATTGTAGATAAATACAGCAGCCCTTATAATAAAAATATCAGCAATGCCAAGCCTTTTGGGAAATTTTGAAAGCGTATACAATTAATGCTTATTGTAATACAGTTTATGTCACTAGCAGAAAGCAGGAGAGCCGGAAATGAAAGAAAAAATTCAGAATGAATTGCACACAGTACTGGATGGGCTGCCGGAAATGAAGTTTTCCACCCGGGAAGAAATCAGAAACAGCCGTGTATTAACGAAGCAGGCATTTGAGGGAGAGGCGCCCATTAGCCGCAGTAAAGTAAGGATCACAGACAAACACATTCCCGGCCATGAGGAAGGACAAAATATACGGGTTCGTATATATGAGCCGGGGATGCCGGTAAAAACAATTTCTCCAGGCTTGTATTGGATCCATGGAGGCGGATATTTGAGCGGCACGCCGGAAATGAATGATGAGTTGTGCGAAAGGTTTGTGCTCGAAGCAGGGTGTGTGGTGATTTCTGTGGCCTACCGGCTCGCCCCGGAGCATCCGTTTCCGGCCGGGGTGGAGGACTGCTATGCTGGTCTTAAATGGGCGGCCGGACACGCCGGTGAACTTGGGATAGATGCAGAACGCATTGGAGTAGCCGGCCACAGCGCCGGTGGGGGACTGACAGCAGCTGTCTCCTTGATGGCAAGAGACCGGAGCGGACCGGCGATAGCTTTTCAAATGCCGCTCTGCCCAATGCTGGATTATAGAAATGTTACTGTTTCAAGCCGGGAAATCACGGACACAAGGGTGTGGAACTATTACTCCAACCAGGCAGCGTGGAAAGCCTATCTCGGTGATCATAATGAAGACATTTCCGCTTACGCTTCTCCAGCCCTCGCAGAGGATCTTTCCGATCTTCCCCCCGTCTATACGATGGTGGGAAGCGCGGATCCGTTTCGCGATGAAACGATAGAATATATTTTGCGATTAAGCCAGGCCGGAGTGCAGGCAGAGTTCCACCTGTACCCGGGTTGCTTTCACGGCTTTGAAGGCATTGCCCCGCAGGCAGAAGTCAGCCAGCGGGCGGTCAGAGGATATATAGATGCTTTAAAGAGAAACCTGTAACAGCTCTACAATAATGAACCCCGGCATGCCAGCCGGATTATAGCACGGAGCCTCCTGAAACCTTCAGGAGGCTTTATTATGTGACCAGGACCGGATGATTTTCTGTTAGATGCTGAGAGGTAAAATTGGGTCGTTAGTAGAAGGTTGAAAGTCTTTTGGAAAGGTAATGGTATAACGAAGGTAAAAATAAAAGGGAAAATCCGTCACGGTGAAAAAAACATTCATCTGTAAGGAGATGTTAATCGTGTTAGTTCTTCCTGGACGAATAGTAAATATCCGTATTCCGTTAGATGAGCAGGCTTCAGGGGAGAAAAAAGACGGAACATATACCTTCGGGTTTCAATTTCCACAGTGGCAGGGTAAAGGACGATATGCCAACGGTGTGAAAAAAAGAGCACGCATGATTTTTTATGTGAAAGATGAAAATGAGCAGCTAATGTTTCAATATCCAATTACAGAAATTCAACGGCATGATCACTGCGTAATTTCGACAAGGTATGAAAAGCGGATTCCTGAAGAATTTCAAAAAGAAATCCGGCAGATTATTATCCATTTTGTCTAAATAGATACAACAATATATTCTCAATGAAGAGAATTGAAAAGAGGGATTGCATTGGCTAAAAAAGAACAATCATCAGAGGAGCAGGCAAATGTTGTCATCACAAATGAGGACGGAGAAGATGAAGAAGTAGATCTTTACATGATGAGCGTGAAAGATATAAAAGCCCTTGCCGAAGAAAGCGGTCTTGAATTATCTTCTACTAAAAAACAGGACATGATTAATGAAATCATGAACGAGGTGGAAAACGAAGACAGCGGGGAAGAAGAGGAGTCGGAAGACGAAGAAAATCAGGGTCAGCAGGAAGAGAGCGACGAAGAGCTTCCTGAGGAGGAAGAGCAGGAAGAACTGAGCAGCGAAAATGATGAGAAGGATGCCTCATCAGAAGAAGAGAAAGAGCAGGACCACGCAAACGTCGTTATTACGAATGAAGATGGTGAAGATGAAGAAATTGATTTATATATGCAAAGTGTAGAAGACATTCAGGCTCTTGCTGAAGAGAGCGGCCTAGAACTCTCCTCTACAGATAAAAAAGGAATGATTGATGAAATCATGGCTGAGGTCAACAGCGGCGAAAGCGAGGACCAGCCCGAAGAAAATACAGACAGGGCTTCTCGGGAACAAGAGCAGGAATCAGCAGGCAGTGAGGAAGATGCGGATGAAGATTCTTCAGAAGCGGACAGCAGTGAACAAGAAACGTCAGTTGAAGAAGAACAGGAAGAGCCGTCTGCAGAAGAAGACGATATGCAAGAAGAAGCAGACTCATCGCAGGAGCAGAAAAGTTCATCAGAGGATAACGAAGAAGAAGCAGAAGAAAACACCGGTGAAGGGGAACAGGAAGAGCCGGCAGCAGAAGAAGATAACGCAGAAGAAGGTTCGTCGTTCATTTCCGAAGAAGCAACCAGCCAGCTTGTCGAAGATGTAAAGCATTCGCTGATTGACGAATTAAAAGATGATTTATATGAAGATGTAAAGCAGGAGCTCGTGCAACAGCTGCATGATGAATTGATAGGGGATTCAAAAAGTGACCTGTTGGATGAAATTAAGTCCGAGGTCATGGAAAGTGTCAAAAAAGACTTGAACAGTGCACTTTCAAAAGATGAATCCGCATAAAAAAAGGCCCGTCCCCGGGCTTTTTTTATGCTTATAAACATGGCGGAAAAATCTGCCATGTTTAATCTTCCGGACTAAAAGGAAATGCTTGTTCTGTAGTTAAAATAGATGTTCATCAATCACACCAGACATCTATCGTTTAGCTTAAAACAACAAGGAGGCTTCACTAATGAGCAGATTCACGATTCCAAGAGACATCTATTTTGAAGATAACGCGCTTGAAGTACTGCGCACATTTGAAGGAAAAAAAGCCACGCTCGTTATTGGCGGCGGCTCTGTGAAAAAGAACGGCAATTTAACCCGTATTCAGGAGCATCTTGCTGCAGCAGGCATCGAAACTGAAGTTCTGGAAGGGTATAATACAGAACCAACTGCAAAAATGGTTAAAGAAGGAGCAGAAGAAATGCGTTCCTTTGCTCCTGACTGGATTATAGGTATCGGCGGTGGTTCCGCAATGGATGCTGCTAAAGCGATGTGGCTCTTTTACGAGCATCCTGAGCTTTCCTTTGAGGATGCCACGAAGCCTTTTGAATTGCCGCGTCTCCGCCAGAAGGCGAAGTTTGCCGGCATTCCTACGACAAGCGGCAGCGGTTCTGAAGTTTCCAACTTTTCAGTAGTGGCGGACGAAAAAACAAACGTCAAGTATCCGCTTGCAGACTTTGGCCTGACACCGGACATTGCTATTATTGACCCTGCCATGGTGGAAGATCTGCCGAAGCATATTGCCGCTTACACGGGTATGGATGCTTTCACCCATACTATTGAATCTTACGTAGCTAAGCCGCGGACGTTATATACTAACATTCTTGCTCTCGGCGGTGCCGAAGTGATTAAAGATAATTTGAAAGCATCGTATAACGGCGATCATGAAGCCAGAAAGCAGATGCACAGCATTCAGGCGATGGCCGGTATGGCATTTGCGAACGCGGTACTTGGAAATGTGCACAGTCTCGCTCATAAAAGCGGACCTACGTTTAATATTCCCCACGGCTATGCCAATGCGATCTATCTTCCGTATGTCATTGAGTTCAACCGTGCAGTGGTAGAAGACCGCTATGCAGAAATTGCGCGTCGCCTGCATTTAAAAGGGCAGACAGATAAAGAATTGACAGATTCGCTTGTAGAGTATATTTTTGAACTCAACAAAGATTTAGGATTAGCTGTTACGCTTGAAGAATTCGGTGTCCCTGAAAAGGATTTCGAAGAGCATCTGGATACAATGGCTCAAAATGCACTAAGCGATCCATGTACCGGCACCAATCCACGGGAAACATCCTTCGAACAGATGAAGGACTTGTTCAAGGCTTCGTATTACGGGAAAGAAGCTCTGGTAAAAGGCTGAGTATAAAGGAAAAAAGATGAACCGGAAGCCCCGATTGTTTCGGGGTTTTTCCTTTGGTACTGCTCCTGCGGCAGAGATCAGGAGAAGGAGAGATGTGTTATGCCGAAAGAACAAAAGCTCGGGGCAACCGACCGGCAGTATAAAGAACCGCCCGAGGTGGTACAGGCGTTTGGAGAAAATGGACGCAACCACTTAAGTAAGGAATTCAAAGCGCAATTTCTGCTGGCGATACTGGCAGGATCGTTCATGACCTTCGGGGCGGTATTTTCGATTCTCCTTGCAACAGGCGTAGAAGCGAAAGGGCTGTACTATCTATTGTCAGGACTTGGTTTTACGGCAGCTTATGTCATGGTATTTTTATCCGGCGCTGTATTATTTACAGAAATTAACATTCTGCTTCCGAGTTACTTATTCCGAAAGCCGAGTGTCTACTTTATGCCGATTGCAAGGTTCTGGCTTGCTACTTACATCGGCAATATTGTCGGTGCATTATTCGTTGCAGCAGTCATTCAGCTTTCCGGCTCCTTAACTTCGGAATTTTACGGAGAGCTGCAGGTGTATCTATCGGACAAGATGAAATTTAAAGATTCTGGCGGAATTGGTTGGTTCCAGGTCGTTTTGTCCGGTATTCTGGCTAATTGGTTAATCGGCATGGCATCGTTTCTCACGACAGCTGCGAGAGATGTTACAGGCAAAGTAGTGGCGACTGCGCTTCCGGTCATTCTATTTGTGGCCGGTAATTTCCAGCACAGCGCGGCGAACATGGGCTACTTCAGCATGGGGGTATTTGCAGATACTGAGTATGCCTGGTATGAATACCTGTTGTTTAATTTAATACCGGCAAGTATTGGAAATTTAATCGGCGGAGCCCTCCTTGTTTCTCTGCTGTTCTTGTTTGCCTACAGGGAAGAACTTCGTGATAGCGACGGTATTGAATAGAAAAAACTGCTCCTGAAAAAGGGGCAGTTTTTTATGGGATATTATTTTTCATGAAAGGAAGTCTTTTGCGTGGAGTGGGAAGGCATCAGCCTGTCGAGAAGATATCCGGCGGCAGCTCCGATAAACGCAGGCACCACCCAGCCGAGTCCCTGCTCAAAAAACGGCGAGGTCTGAAGAATACTTGTGACAGCCGGGACAAAGACTCCTATACTTGAAAGCCCTTCGTAAAGCGCAAAGATTCCTGTAAAGATAATTGACAGCTGATACATTAGTGAACCTTCACCAATAACAGGGCGCAGAAGTGAAAGTACGATGAGCACAATAGCAAGCGGATAAATAAATACGAGTAAAGGAACTGCGATGCTTAAAATTAAAGACAATCCTAAATTAGTAACCAGCATTCCGATAAATGTAAAAAGAACGACAAACGATTTATAGGCAATGCGGGGCATTATGCTGTGAAAAAATTCAGAGCATGCCGTTATCAGGCCGACGCTGGTGGTCAGGCAGGCAAGCAGAACGATCACACCAAAAAAGAAGCTGCCGGATGGTCCGAAAAGCATGGCTGCGGCAGGTTCAAGAATGCCGGCCCCGTCAGTAATCCCTTCCTGCTGTGACATCCGGGCACCGATCCATCCAAGCGAAACATAGACTATAGAAAGGCCGATCCCAGCTACTGCAGTAGCTGCTGCAGCGCCGGACATCAGTTCACGTTTAGAAGACGCCCCGTGGGTGCGCAGACTGTTAACAATCACCATTCCGAAGGCAAGGGCACCGAGAGCATCCATCGTCAGATACCCTTCTAGAAATCCTCCAATAAAAGGAGAATTATTATAAGGGGCTTCAGCTGAAGAAGAATTTGTATCGAAAATAAAAAATGCCCGTACAAATAGAGCGGCTAAAGTAACGAATAGAATAGGCGTCAGCCATTGGCCCAGGCGATCTACTATTTTTTCAGGATTTAAGCTCAGCCAGAGAGCAACTGTGAAAAAGATTAAGGAGAAAAGTAAAAGTGTCCACCAGGTCCCGATACCCGCTGCTGGCACAAAACCGATTTCATAGGCAACGTTAGCAGCCCTGGGAATTCCATATAAAGCTCCGATGGATAAATAAATCAGTACAGCAAACAACAGGCCGAACATGGGATGAACTCTGCTTCCCATGCTGATAAGTCCGTGCCGTGCCTGCACGACTGCCAAAATAGCAAGGATGGGGAGAAGTACTCCTGTAAATAGAAAACCAAGGATAGCAGAAGTGAAATTGTCACCTGCAGAATAACCAAGAAATGGCGGGAAGATTAAATTACCCGCTCCAAAAAATAACGAGAAAAGCATAAAACCGATAAAAAGAATACGCGACTTTTTCATACCAGCGCCTCCTGAGTGTAAGTAAGATCGCCACACAACGCAAAAAACCCGCTTCCAAAAGGAAACGAGTCAAATTCTTAAGAGAGTCCCTGAAATATCATGCTGCACTTGGCTCACCTTGTGAGAAAATGACTATATACGGTAAAGCATTATGTAAGATTAATAATCATTCTACAATGTAACGCGGATCTGACTGAAAGTAAACTGTAAACATGCATAAAAACAACAAAAATTGCTGAAAACGGATACGCAGAAAAATTATAAAAAATTAGAAGGAAAATTAGGGATATTAATGATTTTAAGTGTATATCGTTTATAATAGGGTATATATGCATAGGTCCAATATCACTTGGAGGCGAGAGCTATGGGGAGAGGTATGAATTGGGTTAAAAACCACCAGTTTTGTTCTACAGTAGAAGAGCATGATGACATTGTTATTTTGGAAGTGCCTTATACAGCTAGCAATGAACAGTGGGAAGAAATACAGGAAATTATTAATGTTCTTCATGATCACGGGTATGTAGAGGGCCAGACCAAACGTATCGATCAGCTGCAAATTGAACTTGTGGGTTTTAAAATCCCATGGAGCCAGCAAAGAACGAATTCCGGATAAATTAAATAACAAAAATAACCATTTGATGAACAAAAGATTAAAGAAATTACGTTTAAGTTACAAGTGGATAATAAAACACAAAAATCGTATTTGGGTTGATATGATAGTATTTAATTAATTATTACGGGGAAAAGAGGTCTGCAATTTGCGAAACCCAATTGTATTAATGATGGTAATGGGACTTTCTATGTTTTATATTATTGTGCCGTTTATGAATATTGAGCAAATGCCGACCGTGCTGACAGGCGTGCAGCAGATTATGAAATCTATTACCTCCATCAGTTTTTTATAATATACGTGCCGTACAGGTCTCTCTGCTTATATGCAGGAGGCTTTTTTAGGCTCTATAATATTTGTTGGGGTTGAAGCACAAAAAAACACGCAGACTCCCATATCCGTTATACTTGCGTCGACGAA
>NZ_JBQOJA010000041.1:0-20479 GCF_054971385.1 Marinococcus tarijensis
ATAAGACATAAAAAATGCTCCCCTCTAAGCAAAACAGATGATTTATTTCACCTGTCTACTTAAAGGGGAGCATATCAAAAATAGGACAGCCCCTTTCCTATGCGCAAAAAAAGAAAGAAACCATCCTTCGATGATATGGTTAAGTCACGACACTCTCCATACGACAAGGATGATTTCTTATGTTTACCGATGATAACACACAGAGCTTCCCGATACCAACAAGCCTGAAACCCATGATCCCCGAGGGGGATCTGGTCCGGATCGTCAACGACACCATTGATCGGCTGGCCGAGCGGTTTGGGAGTCCCCAAGCTTCTTCGGCGGGACGCCCGGCCTATCCACCTCAAACCATGACCAAAATCGTCATCTATGCCTATGCCCGGGAATGGTATTCGGCCCGGGCGATCGAACAGGCCCTGCAGGAAAACCTCCGCATGATGTGGCTGGCCGGGGGCCTGACGCCCAACTTCCGGACCATCAACCGATTTCGCTCCGAACAGATGCAGGAACGCATCACGCCGCTCTTTCACCACGTGGTTCAGGAACTGCTCGACGAGCAGTTGATCACCGGGGAGCATTATTTTCTGGACGGAACCAAAATCGAAGCGGATGCCAACCGGTATACGTTTGTGTGGCGCAAGTCCACCGTCCGGTATGACCAGCGCCTCCAGGAGAAATTGGCGGTGCTCTGGCAGGAAGTGGCCCCTTTTCTTTCCCTGCCCGACGGGCAGGAACGGATCGACGCCGATACCCTCCGGGCGGTGACGGTCCAGCTGGCCGGACGCCAGGAGAAGGCCGGCAGCGTCAGGCCGACGCGGCATCACCCGAAGAGCGCCGGGAAGCTAAAGCCGAGGAAAAGTGGTGGCGAAAGCGTCGCCGTCAGATCGAGCGGGATTATCTGCCGCGACTGGTCAAATACGAGCGGTACCTGGCTACCTTCGATGGGCGGAACAGCTTTTCGAAAACCGATCCGGATGCCACTTTTATGCGGATGAAAGACGACCACATGGGTAACGGCCAGCTGAAACCGGGGTACAATATCCAGATGGGTACGGAAAACCAGTACATTGTCGGCTATACGGTGCACCCCAACCCGACGGATACCCGGTGTTTGCTTCCGCATCTGACGATGCTGGACGAGAGGCCCCTCCCGTTTCCGGGCCAAATCATTGCCGATGCCGGATATGGCAGTGAACCCAACTACCTGACCCTGATCGAGGAAGCCATTCCGTTTTTGATTCCATACCCCCGCATGCGCCAGGAGCAGACCCGGGCCTTTCAGCAGGCCATCCATCCGGTGCAGAACTGGACCTATGACGAACAGGACGACCTGTACTGGTGCCCGAACCACCGAAAAGTGCGGTTTCAAGCCTATGAGCGACGCACCGACCGCTATGGCTACCAGCGGGACCTCAAGCGGTATGAAAGCGAAGACTGCAGCGACTGTCCATTGAAACCCCAATGCACCACCGCAGAAGGCAACCGACAGGTCCGCATCAACCCGGTCTATGAAGAGGGCAAGGCGATCGCCCGCCGGGCGTTAACGAGCGACGAGGGAGCATCCACCTATGCCCGGCGCAAAATCGAAGCCGAAAGTGTTTTTGGGCACTTGAAAGCGAACCGTCGCTTTCGTCGGTTTGCCCTGCGGGGCACCGCCAAGGTGACCACGGAATTTGGATTATTGGCTGTCTCCCATAATCTACGGAAAAAAGCAGAAACCACAAAAAAAGAAGCCGGAGAATCATCTCCAGCTTCCGCTTAAAAGAGCCATCATTCGATTTTTGGGACAGCCCCTTTTTCAGGCCTTCAGCACGTAAATAATTAAACAAATCCATCCGGCAATGAAAGCCACTCCGCCTAAAGGAGTTACGGCCCCCAGCCAGGAGATGCCGGAAAGCGAAAGCACATACAGGGTCCCGGAAAATAAAACAATTCCCGCAAACAAAAGCCACCCGGACCATCCCAGCAGTGCTGATCCCCCGCCGGTATAAGCTGCTACAGCGCCGATAGCGATCAGTCCCAGAGAATGATACATATGATACTGCGCTCCGGTATTATACGTTTCAAGCATCCGGTTCGACAGCCGGCCCTCCAGTCCGTGGGCGCCGAACGCCCCAATTCCCACTGCCAAAGCAGCGTTTACTGCCCCTAACACAACGAGTACTTTCCACAGCATGCCTAAGTCTCCTTCTTAATTAAAAGTCCAGTAAATTACCTTCCGTTGATGGAATTTCTTTTTCTTCTTCCGCTGGTTCCCGGCGCGGCGCTCGTGCTGCAAATGTTTCTGGAGCAGAAGCCGCTGCTTTTGGCTGCTGTGATTCTGCAGCCGGTCGCTTCGCTTCCCCGGGCTTCGAAGAAAGCAGAATATCACAGTAGTTTCGAAGCGTTCTTGCATGCTCCTGCAGCGCCCGTTCGTCTCCCTTTTCCCCCTGCTCTGCGAGCTGGAGAAGTTCCTCTTCCATTTTTTCAATCACGGTCTGAACAGATATCTGCATAGGCTCTGCCCTCCCTTTCTCTGCTTCAAAGCATTCACAATTGGAATTCTGTCAAATTATATCATATGTACAGCCCGCATCCCTAAGTTTCCCTTTATTGTCACGAGACGTTCGCAATTTTCCCACATCCCGCATAAAAAAACTGCCGAACCGGAAAATCCGGCACGGCAGGCAGCTTTTTTTACTGGCTAAACTCATTTTGAATTTCATGCATCTTCTGCACTTTGTTTTCCCAGCATTTCGGGCTTAAATCAACCGGGTATTCTTCGGGATTTAACGCACGTTTATATTCTTCCCATAAAAGCGGCAGATTTGATTGCATATACGCCTGGATATCTTTCATAGATGGCAGACTGTAAACCAGCTTCCCGTCTTTAAATACTGTTTCATGAAGGTTCACCGCTTTGAAACTCTGCACTTTCTTGCTGATATACGTGTGCACCGGATGGAACATGTGCAGCTCCTCCTGTTCGTTTGGCTCTTCATCGGAAAGCGTAATGTAATCCCCTTCCGAGCGTTCGTTTTCAGTATTTATTATCCGGTAGACGTTTTTCACGCCCGGGGTAGTCATTTTCTCCAGATTGCCCGATTTTTTTGCTCCAATTTTCATCGTATCGCGCATGTCACCGTTATTGTTCTCAATCGCCACAAGCTTGTATACCGCTCCAAGAGCAGGCTGGTCATATCCGGTGATAAGCTTTGTACCGATACCCCATGTATCAATCTCTGCTCCCTGGGATTTTAAATTGGAAATTGTATATTCATCCAGGTCTCCGGAGGCGATAATCTGGGTGTCGGCAAAGCCGGCCTCATCGAGCATTCTTCTTGCTTCTTTGGACAGGTAGGCGAGGTCCCCGCTGTCGAGACGCACGCCTTTAAAGCGAATATTTTCACCCATCTCTTTTGCGACCTTGATGGCGTTAGGTACTCCCGAGCGGAGAGTGTCGTACGTATCCACTAAAAACACACAGTCTGTGTGGTGCTCGGCATACATTTTAAAGGCTTCATATTCCGTTTCACATGCCTGTACCATGGAATGCGCATGTGTGCCGGCTGTAGGAAGTCCGAATACTTTTCCGGCTCTTACATTACTTGTTACTTCAAAACCGCCGACAAAGGCCGCTCTGCTTCCCCACAGCCCCGCGTCAAGCTCCTGGGCCCGTCGAAGCCCGAAATCCATCGCTCGACCGTTCCCGCCCGTCACCTGCTTAATACGGGCTGCTTTCGTAGCAATCAATGTCTGGTAGTTCACCATGTTTAACAGTGCGGTTTCAATCAGCTGTGCTTCCCCAAGCGGAGCTTCTACTTTGATCATCGGCTCATTGCCAAAAACAAGCTCGCCTTCTTTCATCGCATAAACGCTGCCGGTAAACCGGAGATCCGCTAAATAAGAAAGAAAATCTTCCCCGTAGCCTGCTTCTTCCCGCAGATAAGTAAGGTCCTCTTCTGTCATCCGGAAGTTTTCCAAAAAATGTACGACGCGTTCCAGGCCCGCAAATACGCCAAACCCATTGCCAAATGGGAGCTCCCGAAAATATAGATCAAATACGGCTTTCCGGGTATGCATGCCGCTCCGCCAATACGTCTCCACCATATTCACCTGATACAAATCGGTATGGAGCGATAAGCTGTCATCTTCATAGCGTGTCATTCCAGTCCCCCCTTTAAAATCCTGTTATCTGTAATTTCTTGACCGTTTTTGCACTACTTGTACTTTTTCACTTCTTCTTTCCATTGAAACCCGTTTCCATCTTATCCCTGATGCATTTACATTTAAAAAAGAGCCCGCCCTAAATCAGGTGCGGACTCTTATACGTCTGCGTTTACTTCTCTACAAGCTCATAGCCGTAGGCTTCGATTTTCGCATAGTCTTCTTCGTCAACCACCCAGTACTGGCCATCGTTATTGCGGACAATTACTTCCTTTTCCGATGCGTCTTCGCGGGCGTTCTCAAGCTCGTCGAATTTTTTCGCCGGCACTTGAATATCTTCTACGATAATAAATGACATGAATAAAACACCTCCATTGTTTCGAAAGTGTTCCCGTTCACTTCTTTATTCAAACAGATATAAAGAATTTTTTTAAAAAAGGGACTTTTTTATTAATCCAGCTTCTGCCGTAATTTCTCAGCTTGAACTCTTATCCCGGACGGAGAGCACGGCTTTAATACCGGCAATATTTAACCCCTGGTCGATAAGCTCTTTGATTTCCTGACACCGATCAATATCATTCATCGAAAACAGACGCTGGTTCCCCTGATTTCGCTCTGGATTGATCAACCCCTGTTCTTCGTAGTAACGGATTTGGCGAGCTGACAATGATGTGATTTCTTGTACCACGCTAATGGGAAAACAAGCAGCGTTACGAGGAATATTACCTTTCACCGCGCCCTCCTCCTTTATAAATTTTTTTCAGCCTGCCGTAAGGGGTTACCTCCGGCGGTGGCTGAGATGTGCATATACGTCCTGAAGCGTCTCATAGCCAAGCTCCTGTACTGTCTGGATGGAGCGTGTCCAGAGCTCGGCAGCCATAATGGCATCCCCGAGGGCATTGTGCCTGCCTTTTATCGGAATGTCGTAATAGTTGCAGCAGTCATCGAGCGAACGAAATTCAAAGTCCGGGGCAGCAATACTGAATACAAACGAAGTATCCAGCAGACGATGCTGCAGGTTTGTCCCCATCGTCCGGTACGTGTACTTCTGCAGAAACTTTCGTTCGTGGGAAGCGTGATGGGCTACGAGTATATCTGCCTGGGCAAACTGATAAAACTGCTCGAGAGCCTCGCTGATCGACTGACCGTCTGCTTCCAGTTCTTCCGCTGTTAAGCCAGTCACTTCGCTGACCTCCGGAGACACGGCCTCCGGTTCATGGACAAGCGTATAAAAAGCATCGTCGCGGACCAGCCGGTTGTGTTTAATTTTAATAGCGCCCATCGACAATATCTTGTCTCCGGCATCCGCGTTAAAGCCCGAGGTTTCCAGATCAAGGACGGTGACGTTCAGCGAAGACAGCGATTTCTGCAGAGGCTGTTCTGCTTTTACGTCTTTTTGCAGCTGACGCATAAAAGACTGATGCTGGGGGTTCGTGGAGTCCAGGCCGCCAAATCGACTCGAAATACTGCGCATCCATTGGAACATTTAAAAATCACCCGACTCCATGATTTTTTTTGTATGCTGAAACAAGTGCTTTCCTTCTTTTAATGCAGATTTCAGTTCGGACTTCTGCGTTTTCGAAAGCTCCTGCACCGGCACGTAGTGAACGTCTTCATAAACATTCTGCTTCCTGGAAAATGAAGCCCGCAGCTCCAGCAGGTTTTTAAAGTGCACGTCCTTGCCCTTCACATAGGAGTGTTTTTCCGACACCTGCCGGATACGTTCTATCGTAGAAGAAGCATGAATGCCTTCATGAATGGCGAGCAGGCGCAGGGCATGAACGTACGGAAAAAATCCAACATCTTTAATGTGCATCGAGCCTGCATACTGCCCTTTTTCTTCCGGAAGAAGCTGGCCGAAAGCGTTAAGGCCTTTGTGCAGGTACGCGGTATTTTCTGATAATCGTTTTAGCACATCTCCCCGGTTGGCCTGCTCGAAAACATACTCCTTTACGTTCTCAAGAAGTTCATCTTCTCCCACAAGCGTCCTGGCATCGATAAAGGTGAGCAGATGGCGGAACGGGCCCCATTCATCGGCTTCAATCCAGCCGTCCACCTGCCTTTTCCACCCTTCCACCCCGTGGCACCAGCGTTGATGCGAAGCCATAACCAGTCCTTCACAGCGCGGGTATCCAACGACCGCCATTCCTTCACGTATTTCTGCTCCCAGGCCGAGAAAGTAATCCTGATGTTCGTCGTCTGTTCCTTCAAAAACAATACCGTGATCCTGATCACTGAATTTCGCCTGTTCCTGTCTTCCTGCGCTTCCCATAAGAAAAAAAGCAAAGTGAGCAGGAAGTTCTCCCCGCTCACTCTGATGATGATGAACAGCAAGAGTAACCGTTTCTGAAATCCACATATCGTGGGCTTCATTAAGCTTTACTGGCTCTCCCGTCAAATCGTCCATCTTCTCTTCTTTGTCTTTTTTTATTTCTTCATAGCTCTTAAAGGAAGGTTCTGCTGAAAATCCCTGTGTTTGTGAGAATGAAGAATTCGACATATTTTATGCTCCTGTTCTTTCCGAAGAATTGTCCGTCGTAGGCTGGACATTTTCCGGATAACCGTATGCGCCGTGCTCACTCATATCAAGACCCATGATTTCTTCTTCCTCCGATACACGAAGTCCTCCGATGAGCGATTTTGTAATTAAGAGTATAATGTACGAAGCGATGAGTGCAAACAGACCGCACGCTACGACACTGATAGCCTGGACACCCAGCTGGGTCAATCCGCCGCCGTAGAATAAACCGGCACGGCCGCCGTTCATTTCAGCAAGCTGCGGTGTAGCAAAGAAACCGGTGGAAAGCGTTCCCCAGATACCAGCCATACCGTGCACGGAAAGGGCGAAAATCGGATCGTCGATGTTGCGTTTTTCAAAGAAACGAACGCTGAAGAAGCAGAGCATCCCGCCAATTGCACCGATAACCACGGAAGCCCATGGAGCTACAAAGGCGCAGGAAGCGGTAATTGCTACAAGCCCTGCAAGTGCTCCGTTAAGCATGCTTGGTACATCTGCTTTCCCGAGCACAGCCCAGGCAATCAGAAGTGCTGCAAAAGCACCCGCCGCCGCTGCCAGCTGTGTATTCATTGCAACGTAGCCAAAGAAGCCGTCTGCTACACCGAAGGTACTGGCTCCGTTAAAGCCGAACCAGCCGACCCACAGGAACAGTACCCCTAAAGCAGTAAACACCTGGTTGTGACCTGGAAGATTGTTGACCGAACCGTCTTTATTGTACTTCCCAATACGCGGCTTAAGTAAAATTGTTGCCGCAAGAGCACCCATCGCACCAGTAAGGTGGACTACTGTAGAACCGGCAAAGTCCTGTTTGCCAAGACCGGAAATCCAGCCGCCGCCCCAGATCCAGTGTGCAATTATTGGATATACAATCGCGGAGAATAAAATAGCAAAGACTACGTAAGCTGCAAGCTTCGCACGTTCAGCGAAACCGCCAAAAGCAATCGTAAGGGCAATCGCCGCAAACGCGAGCTGGAAAATAAAGTCGATGGCAGGCGTTAAGCCGTCTGCAGTGCTTGCGTCTCCGTAAAAGAAGTTCGAAAGCCCAATGATGCCTCCAACGTCGTTACCGTAGATAAAACCGTACCCGACAGCCCAGAAGACAAGGGATGAAATCCCCAGCGTAAAGATTGTTTTTCCTGCAATGTGACCCGCGTTCTTCATCCGGGTCGAACCTGCTTCCAATAGAATAAATCCACCCTGCATAAGAATAACTAAAATAAATCCCATCATAACCCAAAGGTTATCAAGCAATACTATCGGATCCACTTTTTTTCCCCCTCTGTTATTATCGTGCAAGATTCATGTGAACTTAGTTAACATCTTGCGTTAAATAGTATTTTACCGTTTAAATTTTCAGAATCTAGTGATATGTAAGATAATCTCACACAAAAATATTATCCTGATTGTTTAAAAATTCGAAAAACCAGTGCTATATAAGGGGTTCAAAAGGTTTACCTTTTTACGAAATAATTTTGTTCCCATTATTTTTGAAAGCGTTCTCGTAAAATAATAGCTTTTTTATTCTTACTCCAGCATTTTCTCCCACAAAAAAAGACGATAAAATTAATTATCGTCCCAGCTGTTTATTTCTATTCAGTTCTGCTATACCGACTGTTTTTGAATCAGCTTCTGCAGCAGGCGCACAAAAAATGGCAGACAGATAAACAAAACGAGCACTCTTATAATATGAAGACTCGATACCAGAGTTGGTTCAAGATTTAAGGCAATCGCTGTGCTGCTCATCTCTGCTGCTCCTGCCGGGACTGTGCTAAGCAGACTCGTTACATACGACAAACCTGTCGCAGCGTGAAACATCAGAGCGAGCAGCAGGCTGAAAATGAAGTAAAATCCAAGAAGCACCGCGCTCGGCCGCCCGATCTCCTTTAATTTGTAAAAGGTCGGACGGTCAAAACGGATACCAACCATCGCTCCGAGCAGAGCCTGGCCGCTTCCGCCAACAACAGACGGCATTCCGTTATCAGTTGTCACCACCCAGTGCCCCACTATAAATCCAATAATTAACCCATAAAACAGTGTTCCTGCCGGCACTTTATACAAATAATAAAGCAGGACTGTCACTGCAACGCAAATGCCGAACGCTCCCATTACGGCAGGGGGAACTTCGGAAAATGCCGGTCCGGCGCTTCCTATCGAGCCAATGTCCGCCGGCGTCGTAAGACCGATAAAAATCGGTATTGTTAACACAAACAACGTTATTCGCGTAGTGTGAAAGGCGGCCACCATCCGGTTATCAGCTCCGTAATCGCTGCTTAAGCCGATCACCTCCGAAGCTCCGCCCGGCACACAGCAAAAGTAAGCCGTCAGCGGATCCAGATCCGTCCAGCGGTTCATCAGCCAGCCGAGACCAACGCCGAGCGCCATTGTTAAGCTGAGAGTAAGGATCAGTGGAAAAATATACTGTCCCAGGAGCGCAAAGATGCCGGGCTCCATCATAAAACCAATGTTGCAGCCAATAAGGGCAAGAACGGTGCGGAACGGCCAGCCATCAAAGACGAGCCGTTTGTACGCCATCCCACATACAATCCCTGTCACGAGCCCACCAAGCAGCCATCCAGCCGGGAGCTGTAAGTAGGTAAACAAGCTGCCTGTTAATATGGCAGCTGCTAATAATAGAAGTTTCGTCCGCTTCATCCTGATGCCTTCTTTCCTCATTCATCCATATCGGTTAATATTATAGCATCCTGATGAAATTGAAAAACCTTCCCGCTATTTCCTGCATTAATTGCATTTTATTCACAGCAGAGGAGTTTGAATGGGGATGGCGGAGGTTATACGAAAAGTATTATTCGCTCAAAGGAGGAAATTATGACTGCCAGTATTTACAACATTGAGGCCGTCCATGCTGACGGCACAGAAAAAACATTGAACGAGTACAGGGGAGAGGTGCTGCTGATTGTCAACACCGCTTCAGAATGCGGCTTTACCCCACAGTACGAAGAATTGGAGGAGCTGTATCAGCGCTACAAAAACCGCGGCTTTCAGGTGCTGGGCTTTCCTTCGAACGACTTTGGCGGCCAGGAGCCGGACACTATTGAAAATATCACGGAATTTTGCGAAACCAATTACGGGGTCAGCTTCGATATTTTTGATAAGGTTCATGCCAAAGGAAACGATAAGCACCCTCTGTTCGACTGGCTCCTGGAGCAGACCAGCCCAGACCGTGAGATCGAATGGAATTTTGAGAAGTTTCTTGTTTCCCGCCGCGGTGAAGTTCTCGGCAGCTTCAAAAGCAGCACAAAGCCAACCGATCCGCAAATAACGAGCATGATCGAAACTGGTCTTCAGCAATCTTAAAGATAGTAAATATAAAAAAGCAGCCGGCATATTCGCTATGCCGGCTGCTTTACTTCATTATTTTGTCGTTGATGCGTAATCGAACTCATCCGGGTGCAGACCATAACGGGCATTTTCATTCATGCCGTTGATCGTATCCATATCCTTCGTATCGAGTTCAAAATCGAACACTTCTGCATTGGAGCGGATCCGTTCGGCTGTAACAGATTTAGGAATAGATACAACCTTATTTTGAAGTGCCCACCGTATCAGAACCTGGGCCGGCGTTTTGCCGTGCTTGTCAGCAATTTCCTTCACCGAATCATGTTCAAGAAGGTCGCCCTTGCCAAGCGGTCTCCAGCCTTCAAGCTGAATATCATGGCTTTGGCAGTATTCTAAGAGGGCTTTTTGGAAAAGGCGCGGGTGAAACTCCACCTGGTTCAGCATCGGCGTGATTTCTGCTGTTTTCAGCAGTTCTTCAAGATGCTGGTCGGTAAAGTTACTGACTCCTATTGCGCGTACTTTGCCGTCTTTATACAGCTTCTCGAGTGCCCCCCAGGTTTCTTTAAACATTCCTGGAACCGGCCAATGGATCAAATAAAGGTCCACTACATCGACGCCGAGTTTTTTACGGGAGCGCTCAAAGGCTTCCAGCGCTTCGTCAAAGCCATGTTCATTGTTCCACAGCTTTGTAGTAATAAACAATTCATCACGCGGCACTCCGCTTTCCTGAATTGCTTCTCCGACGCTTTCTTCATTGTCATAAAAAGAAGCGGTGTCAATCGAGCGATAGCCTGCCTCCAGGGCGGTTAAAACAGCATTTTTTACTTCTTCACCTTTTTCCGCCTGATAGACGCCAAGGCCCAGCCACGGCATTTTTACTCCGTTTGCTAAGGTTGTTACAGATGTTTGAATACTCATGTACGATCTTCCTCCTCTATTGGAATACACCAGTCAATTTCCGGACGCCCGGCTTCTTTTAAAAACTGATTTGTTTTTGAAAACGGACGGCTTCCAAAGAATCCTTTATTGGCGGAAAATGGACTCGGGTGTGGGGATTTAATGACTAAGTGGTGCTCATTTGTAATAAGCTCTTCTTTTGCCTGAGCATGGCGGCCCCATAAAATAAATACCACGGGATACTCTTTTTCGTTAGTCTGCCGGATTACTTCATTTGTGAAGGTTTCCCATCCTTGTCCTTTGTGGGAATTTGCTTCCCCTTTTCGCACCGTAAGTACTGTATTCAGCAGAAGCACTCCCTGCTTTGCCCAGGAAACCAGAGACCCGTGATTCGGTTTTTCACAGCCCAGATCTTCTTCCAGCTCTGCGTGAATGTTTTTCAGCGATGGTGGGATGGAAACATCCGGATTTACAGAAAAACTTAACCCATGGGCCTGCTTTGGCCCGTGGTAGGGGTCCTGACCGAGAATCACGACTTTTGTATTCTCATATCCTGTATAATGCAGCGCGTTAAAAATATCATGCATATCAGGATATACGGTCTTTTCCTGGTATTCCTTTTTTAAAAACTCCCGCAGCTCCTGATAGTACTCTTTCTCGAATTCCTTTTCGAGCACAGGAGCCCAGTCATTCTGCAGAATTTCCATAGCCGTGTCGACTCCTTCGCCTGCTGATTTCTTTTACTATGTGCCCTAGATTCTTAATATCCTTTTTTTAGAAAGATCAAACGTAAGCAGTCCGGGAAATGTCAATAGAATGCCACTCCTGTTTATTGTTTTTGCTTCACAGCCGCGTTACGATAAAAAAGACGATAATGTGATCTGGTATAGTGAAGGAGCGGCAGCCCATGAATGAAACTGATAGAGTGGCAACTCAGCCAAGAAGCCTTAAAGCCATTATTTCCTTAGTACTGGGATTTGATGCATTCATTTTTCTTGTAATTCTTTTTCCTTTCAGCCTGGTTTTCGGCATTATTGGTTTGTGGACTGGGCTTAAAGCATTAAAGGACATTAAAAGCTATCATTACCGCGGAAGAAAAGCAGCATTGGCCGGAGTCACTTTCAGCTTAATTGGAACGATAATAGGAGCAATCATTACGTTAAATGTTTTCGTATTATGATAAAAGCATCGGCGCTTTTAGGTTTTTCACACCTAAAAGCGCTTAATTTTGTCCGTAAAGTAAAGCCTCCCTGCAAAAAAGCAGCTGCCGATAAAAAGAACCGGCCGGCAAACATTTAGCTGTTAAACAAGCGCCTGCTCCTTTAAGAGTAAGCGCTTTTTACATGACTTTTACTTATGATACGGGCTCCCCGCATTAATCTGTACTGCACGGTAGATCTGCTCTGTAAGCATCAGGCGCATTAATTGGTGGGGAAAGGTTAACGCGGAAAATGACCATTTGAAATCAGCCCGCTTTAACACTTCTCCGGATAGGCCGAGCGATCCACCGATGACAAAAACAATTGTACTCGTTCCCTGTACGGCTAAATCCTGGAAGGTCGCAGCCAGCTGTTCAGAAGAAATCATCCTGCCTTTTGGCTCAAGAGCAATCACGTATCCTCGTTCAGGAATTTTTTTGAGAATGCGTTCGCCCTCTGTATTCTTTACCTGCTCATTTTCCCTCTCACTGGCCTGCTCTGGTGTCTTTTCATCCTTTACTTCAACAATTTCCAAGGAGTCCTGTCTGCTCAGTCTTTTTTTATATTCTGCGATTCCTTCATTGATAAATGCTTCTTTGCATTTACCGACGGCAATAATCAATATATTCACAGGTCTTTCCCTCCAGCTTATTTTTCCACAGAAATTGTCCACATATTCACAAGTGAACGAGCCTGAATTGGCAAGAGACATTCTGCTTTTTCTTCGAAATGCTCACAAAATGTGGATATTTTTTCGATTTCATCCACAATATTATCCACACCCGGAATTTTACTTTTTTCATTTTACAATACGTCACCCAACGATTCTCTTATATGTTCTTTACAGCAGTATAGCAAGGGTTTGTCCTTGTTTTTCTATACAATTTTCTCAGCGTCTATTGTAGCATATATTTTCTTCAGTTCGACCACGTCTATATTTATCCACAAAAAAAAGAGCCTTCAACGGAAGGCCCTGAATTGATTTATTCACCTGTGGACGCTGTCTGTGTTAATTCTATATCTGTTGTCTGCTCTTCCCCGTTTCGGTAATACGTTATAGTAACTGTATCTCCGATTTCGGTGCTGTTATAGAGATAATTCCTGAGGTCGCTGCCTCCCTGCACTTCTTCGCCGTCAATTTGAGTGATCACATCGTTTTGTTCGAGTCCTGCCTCCTGTGCGTCAGAATTTGGCTGGACCTGGGTCACGTACACTCCGTGATCCACATCTTCCGGAAGTCCCAGCTCCTCTGTCCAGTTGTAGCTTGACAGCTCAGAAATTGATTGAATAGCAACGCCCAGCTGTGGACGTTCTACTTCGCCGTCTTCTTCTAAATCTTCAATAATCGGTATCGCCACTGATGTTGGAATCGAAAACCCGATGCCTTCCACTGAAGACTGAGCGATTTTCATCGAATTAATGCCGATGACCTGGCCTGAGCCATTGACCAAAGGACCACCACTGTTGCCGGGGTTGATCGCTGCATCCGTCTGCATGACGTCTGCTTCCCAATCATCCTGTCCATCCCCGTCGTAATCCACCGGAATACTGCGGTCCTTCGCGCTGATGATTCCTTCTGTCACTGTTCGTGACAGATCTGTACCGAGCGGATTCCCGATAGCGATTGCCTGATCGCCTACCTGCAGGTCATCCGAACTGCCAAAATCAGCTACGGTGTCTACCTGTCCGCCGTCTACTTTTAACACGGCCAGATCAGTATAAGGATCAGTACCGACAATCTCTGCTTCCAGTCGGGTATCGTCCTCTAAGCTGATTTCCACAGAGTTTGCCCCTTCCACCACGTGGTTGTTGGTAACAATAAACGCTGAGCCGTTTTCCTTTTTGTAAATAACGCCGGAGCCGGTCCCCTGTTCGACAGATTCTTCGCCCTGGTCCTCGCTGCCCTGAATACCGGCGTTTTGTGCCTGAACCTGATTAAACACTCCAACTACAGCCCCGGAAACTTCGTTTGCCGCTGCTGTTACCGTGCCAGCCTCTGCACTGACTTCTTCAGTAGAAACGTCGGAGCCGGAACCGTTGTCCGATAAATCCGCCGTTCCATCAATCGTTTCAGTATTTTCCCCTGAAACCGAATCATATATAAATGGTGCTGATACTGTCATTACCCCCGCACCGATAATTGCCCCCACAAAGCCTGCAATACCTACGTTTCTGCGACTTTTCCTATGCTTCTGACTTTCTTTTCTTGCATGATCATCATAATAACCCATATTCCGACACTTCCTTTTTTCATAAGATACCGGGGCTTTCTCCAGTGCTTTTGACACATATTGAAATAAAGACCCTTTATCATACCCGCCTCGGGTGCCGGGATGTATGTTTATTGTACGAAGAAAAAGCACAGCCCGTCCAGTAAAAGGGTGTGCTTTTGATAATTTTTTACGTTTATGGAGAATACCCCGAAGGCGTACCACATTTCCTGGTTTAAAGCGTATGCAGACTCGTAGGAAGAAAGGGATCCGTATCGTAAAGGTGAAACGTATGACCTATCCCTGTTTCCTCTTCCTCCAATACCTGCTTCACCGTCATCCGTGCCAGGTCTTTCATATTATTGTCCCGGCTTAAATGAGCGAGATAGATTCTGCTCGTACGTTCTCCCACAATATCCGCGAGCGCATAAGCGGAATCTTCGTTCGACACATGCCCGGAATCACCCAGGATTCGTTTTTTAACATTCCACGGATAGCGGCCCATACGCAGAAGATTAATGTCATGGTTTGATTCAAAAACGTACGCATCAGCATTTTTTACCGTGCCTTTGATCTGGTCGCTGACGTATCCCATGTCTGTGGCAAGCGCCAGTTTTTTGCCTTCATGGTGAAACACAAAAAACATAGGATCTGCTGCATCGTGCGAAACGTGAAACGGCTCAAGCTCAATATTGCCAAATGCAGCCGGCTGATTTCGGTCAAGGTGAAATTTCTGTTCAAGGGGCACCTTGCCGATAAGCCCTTCCATAGCCTGCCATGTTTTTACATTGGCATAAACCGGCAGCTGGTATTTCCGACTTAATACCCCGACGCTTTTAATATGATCGCTGTGTTCATGGGTAACTATCAGCGCATCCAGAGCTGCCGGCTCCACGCCGATCGCATGTAAATTTTCCACTATTTTTTTGCCGCTCAGGCCTGCATCAATCAACAAACGCTGCTCTCCGGTCTGTACGTATATAGCATTGCCTGTACTGCCGCTGGCAAGTACGCTGAACTGCAGTGTCATTCTATCCTCCTGCTTTCCCTATTCATTAGCCGGTTCTTCTTCCCCGTTTTCCGCTGAACCATTTTCTTCAGCATCTTCCTCCGGATCAGAGCCATTTTCCGGCACTTCCGGTTCGACCATGACGTCCCCTTCGCCGTTATTTTCCATTACCTGCTCCCATGATTGGACGCGCTGGGTTCTGGCATTCACCAGGTACCTCGATTCTCCGTTTACTTCCACAATATACATCGGTGTATATAAATAAACGTTTTCTCCCTGAGGGGTAACCTGGTTAAAGTAACCGACGCTCACATCGCTCACCGTATCGTTTGTCTGCAGAATACCGTTGCTCGGGTTCCCCAGGGCTTCAATAGCATCCTCCGGAGGAATGGTGCTGTCTGCCGGCGTGGCATCGAGCTCAAAATACGACTGTCGGAAGCCGACAATCTCGTCCTGATCGTTAAACACCAGCTCAAGCTGGGCAGACGTCTCCGGCTTATAAATCTGCTTATCGTCAAACGTCTGGTAATAGTACTGCCTGTTTAACTCTTCGTCCATCTGGCCCTGTTCATAATCATCTGCACTCCATACATAGTCGCTTAAAAAGGAGGCCAGGTCCTCGTTCCGGTTAGCCTCAGATATTTCCACCGGTTCCTCGAGCGTAGCGCTCATTCCAATCAGTCGTTCGTTTGATATATACGTAATGTCACTAATGTTTGAGTTGTCTTCTACCTTTTGGGAGCGGCTCCCGTCTTCAAAATCCACGTAGCTTGCTTCGAGATGAAGCTGTTCAATCCGGTCCGGCAGATCATCTTCTGGATACCCATAGAGCCGCTGTTCTGATTCCTCACCGCCTGTCTGGGAGGCAGAGCTTTCCTGGTAGTTAGTCTGCTGTTCTAAATAACTCGAAAGCAAAAACGTATTAAGAAGCAGGAAAACAATAATAAAAATGGTCTTTGTTCTCGCCCAGTCCATCTTATTCTCCTCCTTCTTCGTTATCGTCTCCGCCAAAATCCACTGGAGACCAGCTGCCGTCGCAGCGGACAAACCATCCGGGCTCCATATCATAATAGCCGGAATTTTCCCCGTTTCTTGAAATGCTGTAGCCGATTTGTATATCTTCAATCAGCGAAGAACTGCACTGCTCCTGTACAGCATCGAGCGTCTCTTCCCCGGTGGGAAGATCGGTGGAGACACCAGCGTCCCCGGCCCTGACCGGGTTGTTTTCCAAATCAAACAGCGGCCGGGAATACCCACTTGTCTGTGTACCTACATTCGACACCTGGATGGAAGCAAAATCACTGCCATTGGAGTCCCGGAAGACTGGAAGACCTCCTTTATTCATTCTGAATGTAACCGTTGTTTCCCCGTCCAGGGTAGTGGAATCATAATACTGGTAATTATCCGACCAGCCGGCATGATTGTTCACAAACTCAAAGGAAGAAACAAGGCTGCTTGTATTATTCCCGTCTGTCTGCTCCGAGTAGGTTGGATTGGCATAACGAAGGTAATCCTTAGCATTATTAATCCGCAGCTCTTTCGTGCCGTCTGTGATGACTTCTGATGAATCATAGTTGTACGTCTGAAGGTTTTGGCCATTTCCCTCCGGAAGTAACACCTGCTGAAAGCTGTTGGCTGATAAACTCGTAGAAGCGTAGGTATAATTCGTTCGGGAGCCCGGGTCTTCTGGAATATAAATATGCTTTTCGTACCCGTTTTCATCAGCACTGTAAGTAAGCATGCTGTCGTATTCTGAGAGATACTGTTCGTGTTCCACATCGCTTTTATCAAGGCTCGTGTTACTGTTTACAACTACACCCTGATCGTAGGAAACAAACGCAGCGTTCAGCTCTTCACTTCCCGGTGAAGCTGTTAATATAATACGGTCAATCGAGCCATCCAGGATGCTCGCTGCTTCATCGCTTTCATCTTCAAAGCTGAACAGTTCATTGATCATCGACCAGGATACCGACGACGGAAATACAAGCTCCATCGAATATTCTGCTGAAGAGGTGTTTTCGTAAAGTTCGTCATGCTCCAGGTCAGTCGCTGATGTTTCTGTGATACTTGCCTCTTCGAGCTGCCGGAAGGCTTTGTCCAGATCAGTTGAAGCCTGGTCCTCGGTCATGAGAACACTTCTGCCATTGGAACGCACTACTCCCTGATTCGGCCGGACGATTTCTCCTGCTTCCCGGGTCTCTGCTATTTCTGTCGTTTCCTGTACGGTTTCGGAGGAATTGACGCTATCATATTCGGGCTGAAACGACCAGTTCTGCCAGGTAAGAAGCAGACTGCCTATTACTAAAATCGTTAACACCCAGGATTTGATTGTTTCTTTCATGATCCAGCCTCCGCTTTATTAATCACTGAATATGGCAGCGTAATTAATATAGTGGTTCCTTTTTTCCATTCACTGTCAGCCGCAATTCTTCCGCCGTGCGCATGGATAAATTCCTTGGCAATCGCAAGACCCAGTCCGGTGCCCCCGAGGTTTCTCGCTCTTGCTTTATCCACCCGGTAAAACCGGTCAAAAATACGGTGCTGGCTTTCTTTCGGAATGCCTACACCCTGATCGCTGATTTCCACATCTACAGCATCGGCTCGCGTAAACATCTGAACACTGATTTCCCCGCCATCCGGCGAGTACTTCACTGCATTTGAAAGCACGTTATCAAAAACTTGATAAATCCTGTCTTTGTCCATGTCTACGTATACCGGGTAGGAGGGGACTTCTTTATAGAAAGCAATATTTTTATCCTTGTTAATCATTTCAAAGCGTTCAATCACCTGATTGATCATTTCAGACAGGTCTACAGTAAAAAAGTCTAAGCTGATTTCGTCACTGTCTATCCGCGAAAGCTGAAGCAGGTCGTTCACGAGCCGGATCATTCGGTCCGTTTCGTTCTGGGTCACCTGTAAAAAGCGGGGGCCCAGATTTTCATCCTGCATCGCCCCGTCTTCGAGAGCTTCCATGTAGCTCTTCAGCGTAGTCAGCGGAGTTCTTAATTCGTGGGAAACGTTTGATACAAATTCCCGTCTCTCTCTTTCGATCTTTTCCTGCTCCGTAACATCATGAAGCACGGTAATCAGACCAGTAACTGGTCCGTCTTCGTTCCGCACAATTGAAAAGTTGGCCTGCAGCAGAAAATCCTGTTCCTCGCTGCTGAAATCCAGCATAATCGCTTCATTATAATCATACAGATCGCTCGATGTCAGCGTCTCAGACAGATGCAGAGCTTCTGTGATGTACGTACCTTCCATTTCGTCACTGTTTTTGTTTAACAGCTGCTCGGCACGTTTGTTCATCAAAATAATGCGCCCGAGTTCGTCAGTGGCTATAACCCCGTCTGTCATATGAGTCAGAACCGAGCTTAATTTCTTCCGTTCGTCCTCGGTGCTTGCCTGGCTTTCTTTTAATTTCAGCGTCAGCTGGTTAAAGGAATGCGCCAGCTGCCCGATCTCATCGTTGCCGTACACGCGCACTCTGCGGGAAAAGTCTCCTTCCCCCATAATTTTCGCCTGGCGCTGCATGTCTGCGATAGGCCGTGTAATCGTGCGGGCAAGCAAAATACCAAGGATGGCGTTTAAAATCAGCACAATAATGCTCGCTGCAATTAAAATACTGCTGATGTCATTTACCAGGCTGTATACGCTCGACATGTCGGAACGCACGTACAATACACCCAGAATTTCTCCATCTTCTTCGATCGGCCGGACAATTAAGCTGACCCTGTGGCCGCTGTCGGCCTCCCAGCGCACTTCTTCAAGCGTGTTCCCTAATAACGCCCGCTGCACAAGGTCATCGTTCGATTGGTTATTGACGATATCCTGCTCGTTTATATTCGACGTGCCTAAAATAATTTGATTGGAGCCGATCACCCTGGCTTCCGGACTCGAATGGCCCGGGTCATTGTTTGCTCCTGAATTGGCAAACTGGCTTAATAAACTGTCAATATCCTCCTGAACCGTATTATCGTCTTCTCCCCGACTCTGTGCCAGTTCTTCCTGCACATTATACTCCAGAAGATCGGTCTGCTCGGCGAGCGTGTCATTAAAATTTTCCACGAGCGTGTCTTCAAGGGCACTCGTGAAAAATACGGTAATGAACTGCATCGCTACAAAAATCAGCAGCACGAAGATCAAAATGAGTTTAAAATGAATCGATTTGAAAAAATCGATAATCTTCATACATTACTTCTCCTGTTCTGGATGTTTTAAGTAGTACCCAACACCACGTCTTGTCACAATCCACTCAGGGAAGCTCGGATTATCTTCTACTTTCTCTCTTAAACGTCGAACCGTTACGTCCACGGTACGTACGTCCCCAAAGTAATCATAGCCCCACACGGCCTGCAGAAGATGCTCTCTTGTCATTACCTGGCCGATATGCCGGCCGAGGTAGAGAACCAGTTCAAACTCACGATGCGTAAGGTCTATCGGCTCGCTGCGTTTTGTTACTAAATACGCATCCGGGTCTACGAGAAGGTCACCAATTTTTATAGCGTTCTGCGGCTCGGTGCTGCCTTCTTCCGCTGCCGGCTGCTTCCTGCGGAGATTGGCTTTAACTCTGGCAAGAAGCTCCCGGTTGCTGAACGGTTTGGTTACATAGTCATCTGCTCCAAGTTCAAGGCCGAGCACCTTATCGATCTCCCCGTCTTTAGCAGTTAACATGATGATGGGCATATCAAACCGCTTCCGGACTTCTCTGCACACTTCCATGCCGTCCTTGTTAGGAAGCATAACGTCAAGAAGAATCAGATCCGGACCGAAATCATCCACCTTTTCTAAAGCTTCGTCGCCGTCGTATGCACAAACAACCTGAAACCCTTCTTTTTGAAGATTAAATTCTAATATATCAGCAATTGGCTGTTCATCATCGACCACTAATATTTTCTCATCCATGTTCCCACCGCTCCATTCCTCAAATGTGAAAAGGCATAAATTCAGTCATCTATGTGTAGTAACTCCCTGCCAAGGTATGCCTCTTTATGTTTATTGCAAAATATTTAAGAGGATTACAATTCTCTTTCACATTGTAACACAGCTCTTTATCTGTTCCTATCGAGGCCTGAAGCCTGTGAAAAAAGCGCCTGGACGTCAAAGTCCAGGCGCTGGTTATTTTATAAAAATGGTGGCTCGAGACGGAATCGAACCGCCGACACGAGGATTTTCAGTCCACTGCTCTACCGACTGAGCTATCGAG
>NZ_JBQOJA010000042.1:0-19710 GCF_054971385.1 Marinococcus tarijensis
CCACGAAAAAAGAAGCCGGAGAAACATCTCCAGCTTCCGCTTAAAAGAGCTATCATTCGAATTTTGGGACAGCCCCTTTTTTCGTAAGAATAGCATTAAACGGTTTTTGGCACCTGGTGGAAGCAGCGCTTGTAGATCCATTCGTAGTCGGACACTTTCAAGTCGCGGGGGTTGCCCTCTGTCTGCGGGTCGTTCATTGCTTCTTTGGCAAGACGCCCGGTCATGTCAGGATTTACGCCCTGATCCTCAAGAGAAGGAATGTCGAGCTCTTCTGCAAGATCATACATATACTGCACAGAAGCTTTTGCTGCTTCTTCGGTGCTCATGCGTGCGGTGTCGATACCAAATGCCTGGGCGACACGTGCAAAACGCTCCGGCGCTCCTTTCCAGTTGTATTCCATTACCGGCCCCATCATAGCTGCCACGCACTGGCCGTGTGCTACTGGAATGATACCGCCGAGTGTCTGGCTCATAGCGTGAGCAGCGCCGGCAGATTCGCTGCCGTAGGAAAGACCTGCAAGCATTGCAGCCTGAGCCATGCCGTAGCGGGCTTCCAGGTCTTCCCCGTCGGCATAGGCACGGCGGATGTATTTTGCAGCGTACTCAATCGCAAGCAGCGCTACTGCATCTGTGACAGGCTGGGCGAATTTCATTGTATAGCATTCGACCGCGTGAGCGATCGCATCAATACCAGTCATTGCGGTTACATGCGGAGGCATGGAAACGTGCAGCTCCGGATCGATAATGGTGACGTATGCCGGAATGAGCGGGCCGCCGGTGTTAAATTTAAATTCGCGGTCTTCGTCTGTGATTACCGCCCACTGGGTTACTTCAGAGCCGGTCCCTGCTGTTGTTGGTACGGTGATGAATGGAGGGATACGGCGCTCGAGCGGTTTTTTGCCCTCGGCAGCTTCGTAATCGAGAATCGAGCCTTCGTGGGTAGATTCAACACCGATGGCCTTTGCAGTATCCATTGAGCTGCCGCCGCCGACAGCCACCAAACCGTTGCAGCTTTCTGCTGTGTAAAATTTGGAGCCTTCTTCAATCAGGCGTACGGGAGGGTTCGGCTCTACTTTATTAAAGAGCACAACCTCTACACCGGACGCTTCAAGGTTTTCGATAACAGGCTTTGTTACACCTGCATTATGGATGCCCGGGTCTGTGACGAGCAGTACTTTGTCAGAGCCGAGGGCTTTGATTTCTTCCCCAATATGTTTGATGGCACCGATACCGTGTTTGATTGCCGTGGGTACTTCAAATGTGTGATAGCTTAACATGCTTTCGACTTTCATATTCATGCTCATAGGAAAATCCTCCTTAATGAATGAAAAAAGATCCTTTTTTCCAAAGCGAGGGCTTTTACAAAAAGCTGCGCTGGATAAAAAGAATCCTTTTAATATTTTATTTTAGGACTTAATTGTCCCTGCATCCGACGGATCAACGCCGTGACGATAAAATTTTGTATGCATCGGTTCGAGCGGCTCACGCTCAAGGATCAGGTCCGCTGCTTTTTCAGCGATCATGAGTACCGGTGCATGAATGTTCCCGTTCGTCACATAAGGCATGACGGATGCATCTACGACGCGAAGGTTTTCGACGCCATGGACTTTCAACGTCTTTGGATCAACAACGGCCATTGGGTCTGAAGCAGGCCCCATTTTCGCAGTACAGCTTGGGTGCAGCGCCGTTTCGGCATCATTTGCAACCCATTCCAGAATTTCTTCGTCGGTCTGTACAGCGTCTCCTGGAGCGATCTCTCCGGAATTAAATGGTTTCATGGCTGGCTGGGCCATGATTTCACGGGAAATGCGGATCGCTTCAACCCACTCGCGTCTATCCTGCTCCGTGGAAAGATAGTTGTACACCATGCTTGGGTACTCCTTTGGATCCCTGGAGCGGATCTTCAGGCTTCCCCGTGCATCAGAATACATTGGCCCAACGTGCACTTGGAATCCGTGCTCCGTATCTGCTTTTTTGCCGTCATATCGCACTGCTACTGGGAGAAAGTGGAACATTAAATTCGGATAAGGAACAGTTTCGTTAGAGCGGACAAAGCCTCCTCCTTCAAAATGATTCGACGCTGCAGGACCTTTACGGCCAAGAAGCCACTGCAGACCTATCCAAGGCATTTTTAACTTATTCAAGTTTGGCTGCATGGAAACCGGCTGTGGGCAGGAATACTGAATATATGCTTCCAAATGGTCTTGCAGATTTTCACCGACACCCGGCAGATCAGCTACCGGCTCGATCCCAAGCGAACGAAGGTGTTCTGCGTCACCGACTCCGGAAAGCTGAAGCAACTGCGGAGAATTAATCGCGCCACCGGAAAGAATGATCTCTCCTGCATTCACCTTCCGTGTTTTGCCATTGTGTTGATATGTTACACTTTCTGCCTTTTTCCCGTTAAAATCTATGCTTTCAACAAACGCACGGGTTCTTATTGTAAGGTTTTTCCGATTCATAACCGGATGTAAAAATGCACGGGAAGCAGACATTCTTCTGCCTTTATAAATATGCTTATCAAACGGTCCGAATCCTTCTTGACGATAACCGTTCACGTCCGGTGTGCGCGCATAGCCTGCTTCTACGGCTGATTCAAAAAAAGCCTGGAACAACGGACTCGTTGCTGGTCCCCGTTCCAGCTTCAGCGGACCGTCCTGCCCGCGGAATTCGTCACCTTCTTCAGCTGCCAACGCGTTTTCCAACCGCTTGAAGTATGGAAGACAGTGCGCGTAGTTCCACTCCTCCATACCTTCGTCTGCACCCCATCGTTCATAATCGAGGGGATTTCCGCGCTGATAAATCATTCCGTTAATAGAGCTAGATCCGCCGAGTACTTTTCCTCGCGCATGCTTAATGCGTCGGCCGTTCATGTATGGTTCCGGATCAGACAGATACTTCCAGTCATAGAGACTCTTTCCTGCCGGGAACGGCAAAGCCGCCGGCATCTGAATCAGTAGATCCCACGCATAGTCACTTCGCCCTGCTTCTAGTACAAGCACGCTATTATTTCTATCAGCGCTCAACCGGTTCGCAAGTATAGATCCTGCACTTCCTCCGCCAATAATTACATAGTCAAATGTTTCACTCATATTGTGCACCCCCAAAGATTTTCTTTGTTTAACGATGTGTGTGAAGCTATATAATAACTTTTGCTCCAACTATGTTATTTCGTAGAGAGTTATTAATAAAATGATACTTACTCAACATAAAAAACGAGAAATTATTTATAGAGTTTGTATTTATCTGTTGATGTCGATCTAGAAAAAATTCAGAACTTCCGGGTTAGTGTTACGGAAGATGTGTTTTGTTTCGGTGTACTCTTCCATGCCGACCTTGCCAAGCTCCCGGCCGATACCGGACTGCTTGTAGCCGCCCCAAGGCGCCTGGGCAAAATAAGGATGGAAGTCATTGATCCAGACGGTGCCAAGACGGAGACTGGAAGCTACTCGCTCTGCTTTGCTGATGTCTGTGGTAAATGTAGCGCCGGCAAGGCCGTAAACCGTGTCGTTCGCTTTTTCCACGGCTTCTTCTTCAGAGGTGAAGGTTTCCACGGTAAGTACCGGTCCGAAGATTTCTTCCTGCACGATTCTCATATCGGAGCGGCAGTCGGTAAAGATCGTCGGCAGAAGAAAGAACCCTTTTTGGAGCGTTTCGTCGTTTGGCCGTTCGCCGCCTGCAGCAACTGTTGCTCCTTCCTGTTTACCAATTTCGATATAGTTTTCGACCTTGCTCAGGTGCTCTGCGGAAATAAGCGGTCCCATCTGTGTTTCTTCATCCTTGCCACTGCCGAGACGAATGTTTTTCACCCGGTCGACGATCGCGTTAACGAAATCGTCATGGATAGATTCCTCCACCAAAAGCCGTGCTCCGGCAGAACAAACCTGTCCGGCATGAAAAAAAGCGGCGTTTAGCGCCTGGTCCACGGCAAGATCGAAATCAGCATCGGCGAAAACAATGTTAGGGTTTTTACCGCCGAGCTCAAGGGCGATTTTTTTCATATTGGAGGCGGCGGACTGCATGATTTTACGGCCGGTTTCAATACCGCCTGTAAAGGAAATCAGGTCCACGTCCGCGCTTTCAGAAAGCTCCGCACCTACGTCGGTGCCTTTTCCGAGCACAAGGTTGGCAACTCCTGCCGGAAGGCCGGCTTCTTCCATCAACTGAAATACCTTGACGGTCGTAAGCGGCGTAATTTCACTTGGTTTTACGATAATGGTGTTTCCCGTTGCAATTGCCGGTGCAATCTTCCAGGATGCCTGCAGCAGCGGGTAGTTCCATGGAGTGATCTGGCCGCATACGCCGACAGGCTCACGTACAATTTTGCTGTCCGAGTCTGGAAGCGGGGAAGCAATGTATTCGCCACCGTCTTTATCAGCAAGTCCGGCAAAATAATGGAATACTCCGGCGATATCATCCATATCGGCACGGCTTTCTCCCATTGTTTTACCAGTATCGAGCGTTTCGAGCTCTGCAAGTTCTTCTTTATCCCGCTCAATCAGCTGGGCGACCTTTAATACATACGCTCCGCGCTCTGAAGCGGGCGTCGCGGCCCAGGAGCCTCTGTCAAATGCCCGGCGGGCAGCCTGCACGGCTTTTACAGCGTCCTCTCGGGAGCCTTCCGCTGCCTGCGTAATAACGCTCTGGTCGAGCGGATTAATGATATCCCGGGTTTCGCCGCCAGCAGCGTCTACCCATTCGCCGTCAATGTACATGCGAATATCCATATGTGTATGCCTCCTAATTGTTAACTTTGTTAAAAAAATATTTAACGTTTTGAATAATATAAATCTATCAGCTTTCAACTATCTTGTCAAAGACCTGCAGGGAAATTTCTATCCAACGCCCGGATTCATTACTCTGAAATAAATAAATTTTAAAATTTTTATTAGACTCTCTCGCGCGTGCGAGTATATCCGAAGCCTTTTTATTTCCAGGGGAATGCACATATAAGATTACAGTCCAATATTTTTGATCAGGCATTTGACAAGAAATTTTTATACGTTAAGATTAGATATTGTGAAGAAAATATTTAACAAATTGAATTTTTTTAATAGAAAAGGAGGGGCCCATGACGGATTCTCATCACCAGGATGAATGGAGGGAGTCACTCGAAGGCGCCAAAGACATTATCATTGATTCCCTGGCTGAAACCATGGATTTGTACGGTGTCACAAGAAGCGTTGGCACTTTGTATGGGACAATGTATGTTGAAGGCGATATGACGCTGGATGAAATGAGAGAAAAACTCGGAATGAGTAAACCGAGTATGAGCACCGGAGTACGAAAGCTTCAGGAGTTCAATGTTGTAAAGAAAACGCATCGGCGAGGAAAGCGAAAGCAGACCTACGTAGCCGAAAAGGATTTTTTCCGTTTTTTCACCAACTTCTTTACCCAGCAGTGGGAGAGAGAAGTGCGGACGAATCTGAGCGCCATTGAAAGCGCCTGGGAGCAGCTGGACATGCTGATTCAGTCGGAAGAAGCAGAAGAGTCTATAAAAGAAGAAGCGCGGGAGATTCAACGCATCCTCAGCCAGTCGATTAAGTACTACAAATGGCTGAGTCGTCTCGTGGAGTCCATTGAAACAGGAGAATTATTTAAATATATTCCGATAGAAGAAGACGATGAAGATGAAAAAGAGAGATAGCAGTTTTACTGTATCTCTCCGGAAAACGTTTTCTCAATATTTAGAATTTTATAAAAAATAGAGGTGTTGCTCGTGATCGAGAAAAATTTAAACTTATTAAAGAGTCTGGGGTTTGTCCTTTTGGTAGCAGCAGTACTGATTTACATAATTGCTACTGGTGACGAAGTGATGTGGAGCGGCTTTATTGCCATGCTTGTTTTCTATGCTCTGATGTACTATGTCGGCGCCTATTTCGCCGCTAAAAAATCTGATTCCCTCGACGACATGATGGTGGCCAAACGCAGCCTGCCGCTTGTTATCATGATTTTCACCATGGCCGCCACCTGGGTAGGCGGCGGTTATATTAACGGCACCGCAGAATCGACATACGTTGACGGCCTTGTATGGGCCCAGGCTCCGTGGGGGTACGCTCTCAGCCTTATTATTGGTGGTATTTTTTATGCTAGAAAGATGCGGCGGTATGAATTCAAAACCATTATTGATCCGCTTGAACAGCGGTTTGGAAAGAAAATGGGCGGCCTGCTGTATCTTCCGGCGCTTCTCGGGGAAGTATTCTGGAGCGGCGCGATACTGACGGCGCTTGGGACGACGTTCGGCACGATTTTAGGAATCGATTTTACAACGTCGATTGTCATTTCAGCCGTTATCGCGATTGCTTACACCGTGTTCGGTGGGATGTGGGCAGTTGCCTATACAGACCTTTTACAGATGATTCTGTTGTTGGGTGGCTTGTTCTTGGTGCTGCCGTTTGCCTTTGGCAGCACCAGCAGCCTGAGCGTCAACTGGAATGATTATCAGGCGGATCTTGGCACCTACGCGAACCTTTTTCCACCGCTTGACGGGTGGAACCATCCGGAATGGGGCAACTATTTCTGGAACTGGTGGGACTATGCCTTTTTATTGATTTTCGGCGGCATTGCCTGGCAGGTGTATTTCCAGCGCGTGCTCTCTGCTAAAGATGAAAAAACGGCGATGTGGTTTTCGATCATTGCCGGTGTTGTGTGTATTATTGCGGCTGTCCCTGCTGTGCTTATTGGTATGATTGGCTACAATGTCGACTGGGCATCCTTTGGTACTTCAGCGCCGGAGACAGCGGCCATGGTACTGCCGGAGGTGCTTCAGCATCTGACGCCGGGATGGGTAGCGGCCATTGGCCTCGGGGCTCTTGCAGCAGCCGTTATGTCTTCCATGGATTCCTCGATTTTGTCTGCATCCTCGATGGCGTCATGGAATATATACCGTCCGCTGATTCGTCCGAAAGCCTCCAACGATGAACTGAAAAAGGTGATCAAGACCTCGATTGTGATTATCGGGGCGGCAGCGACGCTGATTGCTTTGAATGTTGGAAGTGTGTATACCCTGTGGTACCTTGCATCGGATTTGATTTTCTGTATATTGTTTCCACAGCTGACCATGGCTTTGTTTTATAAAAATGCGAACGTGTACGGATCCCTTACAGCATTTATTGTATCTATCTTTTTGCGCCTCGGCGGCGGGGAGCCGGTGATTGGACTGCCGGCTTTTCTTCCGTACCCAATGATTGAAGACGGTATTGTGCTTTTCCCTTTTCGAACGGTGGCCGTGATAATCGCGTTTATTCTCATCTTTGTGGTTTCGGAAGCTACAAAGAAAAAGGCTGTTCCAAAGCCGCTTCTTATGCCACATGAACGGAATAATAACGAAGCTCTCGAAAAACAGCCGTTTAAATAAAATCAAAAAAAGAGCCTGGAAGCAGCAATGCTTTCAGGCTTTTTGGCGTACAGCGCCGCATATACAGAGAAAAACAGCTTCTACAGCTGTATACTGAAGCTTAGGAAGTTTTCGGGAAGGTCAACATACCTAACGGCGTTCAGTGCATCTATATTAACATATTTCCTTGATTTTTTCAGCGCGATCGCTGTTGCGGCCCTGGATCTGGTTTTCCCGCTCGTGGTCCAGTGGTTTATTGATTCCCTGCTCCCTCAGGAGGATTGGAACCTGGTCGTGTGGGTGTCCGCCGGTCTGCTTGCTGTCTATCTATTTAGTGCCTACCTGCAGTATATCGTCAACTATCTCGGACACAAGCTTGGCATTAATATCGAAACCGATATGCGGCGGGAGCTGTTCAAGAGCGTGCAGGGCCAGTCGTACCGCTTTTTTGATAACACAAAAACCGGCCACATTATCAGCCGTATCACCAACGACCTATTCGATATTGGCGAGCTTGCCCACCACGGGCCGGAGGATTTATTTATTGCCATAATGACGTTTGCGGGAGCTTTTACGATTATGTTTTCGATTAATCCACAGCTTGCCCTTGTTGCGCTTGTGTTTGTACCTTTTTTGATTGCACTTATCACCTATACGAACATTCAAATGAACAAAGCGTGGACAAAAATGTACGCAGAAATCGGCGACGTGAACGCCCGGGTGGAGGACAGCGTATCCGGGGCACGGGTTGTGCAGTCCTTTACCAATGAAGCCTTTGAAATCGACCGGTTTGCTAAAAACAACAACCGCTACCGTCAGGCTAAGCTGTCGGGCTACCGGACGATGGGCCACACGACGGCGACTATTTTCTTGACGACCCGTCTTATGATTCTGGCAGTGCTTGTTTATGGCGCCTGGCTCGTTTACACAGGCGCTATTACAAACGGGGAGTTCGTTGGCTTTATTTTGTATGTGAATGTGCTCTTCAAACCGATAGAAAAAATCAGTGCCATTTTAGAGCTGTACCCGAAGGGCATGGCCGGCTTTAAACGGTTCGTGCAGATGACCGATGCGGAAAAGGATATTGTCGATCGTCCTGATGCAGTGGAAGCTCCGGTGCTTACAGGCGATATTAAGCTAGAGAATGTTACATTTGGGTACCATGAAAGCCAACCGGTGCTCCGGGATATGAACGTGACGGTAGAAGCGGGGAAAACAGTTGCCTTTGTCGGCTCCTCCGGGGCCGGGAAGACAACAATCAGCTCGCTGATCCCGCGGTTTTACGACGTGGACGCCGGCGCTGTGACGATTAACGGTATAGACATCCGGAACATGACAAAGGAATCCCTCCGTTCCCAGATTGGCATGGTGCAGCAGGATGTGTTTTTGTTTAACGGCACGTTGAAGGAAAATATTGCGTACGGGCGCTTAACGGCTGAAGAAGAAGAGATTGAAGAAGCTGCCCGTCTGGCGAACCTGGACGGCTTTGTAGAGGAGCTTCCGGACGGGTATGAAACAGAAATCGGGCAGCGGGGGTTAAAGCTTTCCGGCGGCCAGAAGCAGCGGATTGCAATTGCCCGGGCTTTTTTGAAAAACCCGCCGATTTTAATTCTGGATGAAGCAACCTCGGCACTCGATACAGAAACGGAAGCACTGATTCAGCAGTCGCTGACCCAGCTGGCGGAAAACCGGACGACGATTGTTATCGCTCACCGGCTTGCGACCGTACGGCACGCCGATAATATTGTAGTGGTGACCGGCGGCCGTATTGCTGAGCAGGGGACGTACGAAGAGTTGATTCATAAAAACGGTGTTTTTGCTTCGCTGAACAGCGTGCAGCTTGAATATCAATAAAATATTTTCCTCTCCTTTTACTAGGAGAGGATTTTTTCATGCAAATATGAATGAGAACGATTTCAGCAACAAATAATTTTCTAAATGAACCGATAGATAATAGTAGAAGGCCTATTACATAGAAAAATTTATCGGGAAAAGAGGATGTCTATGCTCCAATCATTAACGCTTCGAAAAAAATTATATGTATCATTTCTTCTTGTGCTGCTGGTCCCAGGCATTATTATCGGCTTCAGCTCCTACAGCTCTGCAACAAACGAGGTCAGAAGCCAGATGAACAACAATGCCGGGGATAGCATTGGTCTGATTAACCAACAGGTGCAAGGAGAGATGGATGCAAGAATTGCCGACATCGGCCATTACGCCGGTCTTGTTACGGAAGAATCATTTACCAATTCTGGCGCTGAAGAACAGATGCTTAACACCTTTAATGACTATATTCAAACACACGATAAGGTTATTTCCATCTATACGGGCTCCAATGAAGGAAAAACCCTATTTGCGTCGGAGCAGGGGGAGCTGCCGGAGGATTATGATCCAACTGAACGCCCGTGGTTTCAGGAAGCGGTCGATGCCGGAGGCGAGCCGGTGCTTACCGATGTTTATGTCGATGCAGCGACAGAAGCCCAGATCGTAACGATCACCCAGCAGCTGGATGACGGCTCGGGGGTAATGGCCATTGACTATGATTTATCCTCCCTCGAATCCCTGGCAGCGGAGGCGGCCATTGGAGATGAAGGATATGTTGTAATGACGGATTCCCAGGGCAATTATATGGTGAATCCAAACGCAGAAGCGGGAGACCCAATGGAGAAACACATCTACAGCCAAATAGACGGCCAGGGCGAGGGCCATTTTTCGTATACGCTGGATGGGGAAGAAAAGGAAATGGAGTTTATACAGAATGAAGCGACCGGATGGACAATCGGCGGCACGATGTATACGAGCGAATTTCGGGAAGTAGCGGCGCCGATTTTATGGAGAACCGGCATCGTCATTGCCGCCGCGCTCCTTGCAGGTCTTTTGTTTGTCTACTTTATCGTGAAAAATATTTTAAAGCCAATCCAGCGTCTGCAGGCTTCCGCTGAGAAAATCAGCGGCGGCGACCTTACCGGGCGGGTGGAAGTAAACAGCAGCGATGAAATCGGATCCCTCGCCGCAAGCTTTAACCATATGGTGGATTCTCTTCGGGGCATTCTCACCAAACTTTCTGCATCTGTGGAGCATATGAGCTCCTCGTCAGAGCAGCTAAAGGCAAGCTCGGAGCAGACCTCGCAGGCGACAAGTGAAGTAGCTGTGGCTACCGAGCAGGTGGCAAGCGGAGCAGAAAGACAGACGGAAAACATTGAACATAACAGCGCCGCGCTTGAAGAAGTGGCCGGCGGAGTGAAAAAAATTGAAGAACGAACAGATAACGTGCTTCAGCTGTCAGCTGAGACAGCGGAGAGGGCCCGGGAAGGCAGCAGATATGTAGAAAGCAACCTCTCCCAGATGCAGGATATCCACCGTTCCGTTACCGCATCGAACCAGGTGATTCAGGCTCTGTCGGACCGCTCCAAAGAGATCGGCGGTATCCTGGAGGTTATTACCGGCATTGCGAGTCAGACTAACCTGCTTGCTTTAAACGCAGCTATTGAAGCAGCAAGAGCCGGCGAACAGGGGAAGGGCTTTGCCGTCGTAGCAGAAGAGGTGCGGAAGCTTGCAGAGCAGTCCTCCACTTCGGCAGAACAGATTGGTACGCTGATTAAAAGCATTCAAAGTGATGCAGAGCAGTCTGTGATTCAAATGGAAGGCGTGTCCAAAAATGCAGAACAGGGGCTGACCGTCTCCGAGGATACCTCTAAACAGTTTCAGCACATTCTTGACAGTATGGAGCATATGGGTCCAAAAATTGAAGAAGTGACCGGAACAATCCGGAGCATGGCGACAAGCGTCGAACGCATTTCGCATTCAGCTTCTGACATCTCTTCCATCGCGCAGGAAAACGCAGCTTCGTCTGAAGAGGTGGCGGCGTCCACAGAGGAGCAGCTGGCCTCGATGCAGGAAATTTCTTCTGCGGCCGAAACGCTTGCTTCCATGGCAGAGGATCTTCAGCAGGAGGTCAGCTACTTTAAAATTTAGAGAAAATATCGATTGCAAACAGAAAATCCTCCGGGGTCTTCTGTTTTTTTTACAAATGATAATTAAAACAAGTATTACCCGGGAAATAGAAAGAGGCATCCATCAATAGTCTGTAACTTCAGGAGGGCCCATGAAAAATTTATCTTTCGACATAGGATTATTTCGTTTTTTTATCTTTTGGTACATATGCGGTCTTGTGCTGCTGACGTTCGATTTGCTGCCGGCATGGCTTGAATGGGCAAACGCTGTTTTCCTGTATTTAACTGGAGTGATTGGAGCTTTTTTTCTGATCCGGTCGTATGGAGGAAAAACCGGAGGCGGACTTACTGCCGTTATCTTTCTGCTTTCGATGTTTCTTGAAGGGATCGGTGTACAGCTGAATCTCTTTTTCGGAAGCTACGAATACGCTTCTGATTTCGGGACGATGGTTCTTGGAGTGCCGCTGACAATCGGGGCAGCATGGGTTGCCATCGTGTCGGGTTCACACGCGTTGATGCTGTACGTTCTGGGTATGTTTCCACACCTTCGCGGGTGGGGAGCGTTTGTTTTTTATGTGCTTTTGGGGGCGCTTCTAGTCACAGGAGTTGATTTTGTGCTCGACCCTGTAAACTATCTGGTTCAGGGGTACTGGATATGGAATGAGGGCGGCTGGTATTACGGTATTCCGTTTTCGAATTTTCAGGGCTGGTTTATTATCGGTTTTCTTCTGCACACGATTATGTATTTAGTCCTTCGTTTTCAGGGAAGGCTGTTTGACGTGTCGGCTTATTGGCAGCCGCGCACTGCTGCTTTATATATCCTGCTTACCTTTATGTTTACTCTGCTTGCGCTGTTAAATGCTCTGTGGCTCGCCGGGGCGATTGGAATTGGGATTATGATTTTTTGTGCGGCGGTGCTTATGGCAAAAAAGCAGCCTGTCAAAAGAAAATAACAAAACGTTAACAGCTTCTTCACACAAGCGTTACATTGAAGGCTTAACATAGGAGGTGTTGATCCCCCCAGGTTCATCTCACTGGACAGGGAACCCCTCTATGCGTCTCCCCGTACCTCCGGGGAGACCTTTTTTATGCATCCAAAACGTCGAAGAGTCTTGGAAGAGGGATGAGCTCGAGTATGGTGTTTATTCGGGGATCGGTGCTTGTTTCTTCTTCGAACCTGGTACAGTAAATTAATTGTTCCTCTTCAAGAAAATAAAGAGAGTCCTGTACCTTCCGCTCCTGGGTGCTGGTTAAATGCACCACGATTGATTCATTGCTTCTAAGAGCCGTTTCAGCAGCCGGGGCTGCGTGTTTGTTTAGTTTATGAAAGGCGCGATTCACTTTAATAGCAAGCATAGTTCAGGCCTCCTGTTTTTCAATTATGGATTTAGCTTTCCCTGTGAGCAGGTGTATGAAGCTTTACTTTTGACCTATCTTTATGCGAAAAGCCCTCCCGGAAAGGAAGAGCTTCTACTGTTATGCCTGCTGCTTTTCGTCCCAAACCTGCTGGAGCGCCTGTTCAAATGTTTCTGCCGGCTGAGCACCGGAGAGGGTGTACGTTTCATCGAATACATAAAAAGGAACGCCGTCAATTCCTATATAGGAAGCTTCCTGTAAATCTTTTTGCACACTCGGCGTGTAGGCATCGAGCTCAAGCAGCTCCTTCGTTTCTTCCTCCACGAGGCCGACGTCTCCCGCGAGTCCGGCGAGGGTGTCAATATCTGCAATGTTTTTGGATTCAGTAAAATATGCGCGCAGGAGGCGCTCAGCCATGCGGTTGTTTTTGCCGCGCTCTGTGGCGAACTGCAGCAGCCGGTGGGCGTCAAAGGAGTTAGCCGGCACTGCTTCGTCCATGTTATACTCCAAACCGATATCCTGCGCCTGCTCGGTAAGCTGCCGGTGAAATGTCAGTACCTGCTCCCGGTCCATGCCCTTTTGTTCAGAAAGAAAGGTATGAATGTCCGATGCCGGATTTTTTGGCATGTCCGGATTCAGCTGAAAGCTGTGATAAATCACCTGCACCTGGTGCTTGAACGTCATGCTTTCCAAAGCTTCCTCAAAGCGCCTTTTTCCTAAATAACAAAACGGGCACATCACATCAAACCAAATATCTACCTGCATGTTTTTCCTCCTTTGAAATACGTTATGTACAGTATGAAGAAAAAATTTTTTTCTGCCTACAGAAATGCTTACAGAGAGCGTTTTTTTCCAGACAGATAAAAAAACCAGTAAAAAATATCCTTTTCTCGAACGTACGTTCTTGTATAATGGAAGTAATATACTTCTCTTTGAAGGGGATGTGATGCTGATGAATGAAGAACAAAAAACAATGGCCCGCATGATAGCGGCGGAATGGGAAAAAGAAACGGAGGACTGGAAACAGAAGGAACGAATTCTCCGAAAAGCCTGGGCAGAAAAGCATGAATTGAAGCTGCACTGGAAAGGTGAAGAAGATGATATAGCTACAACAGGAGTATGTACGTATATCGATCACATAAAGCGGCTTATTCACTGGAAGGACGAGCAGGGCAATTATTATAATATTTCCTTTGACCGGATTCTTTTCGTACAAAAAGGAAGTGAAGAACTGTGAAAAAAGAAGAACTAGCTGTGCTCTCCGCCTATCTGGATGAACAGATTGCTCATTTGACCAGCCGCACGCCCTACAGCAAAGAAGACGATCTGCTTTGTCTCGGCGGCCGGCTCGCGTATCAGCAAATTCGTGCTGAAATACAGAAAATAGCTGAACAGAAAGAAAATTACTATAAATAACCTGGTGAAAAAACGGTGAAGAAACAATTTATGGTATTCTGAGGGAAGAAGGTATTCAAAATTACCCTGTTGATTTTGAAACCGTTATCTTGATGAACTCAGGCCCGGGAGGGGACACCATGAAAATAGGAATGATTGGCATCGGGGACATTGCCAAAAAAGCGTATCTCCCCATTTTAAGCAACTTAAAAGATGTAGAACTGCACGTGTACACAAGAAATCCGGATACGTTGAAAGAGATTGCTGATACGTATACGATACCTCACACGTATCAGCAGATGGACGAGTGGCTGAGCTGCGGTATGAAAGCAGCATTTGTGCATACAGCGACCGTAGCACATGAGCCTATTATAGATGCACTGCTCGACATGGGCATCCACGTGTATGTGGACAAGCCGATTACGTACCACGCCGCATCTGCCCAGCGGCTGCTTACCAAAGCCAAGGAGAAGCGGCTGCTGCTGATGACCGGCTTTAACCGCCGTCATGCGCCCTCCTATCAAAAGCTTATGGAAGCCGAGGACACGAATATGATTATCGTTCAAAAGCATCGTGGCCATCAGGCAGTGGATGCCCGTACGTTTGTGTTTGACGACTTTATTCATGTGATTGATACGATTTTGTATTTGTTTCCGGAAACCATTGAGAACATGACGGTGAGCGGTAAAGGAGAATATGATCTTTTGCACCATGTGACGCTTCAGCTTGAGTCACCCAATGTGACGGCGCTCGGTATTATGAACCGCGAAGCCGGCACCTCCCTGGAACGTGTAGATGTGATGAACCAGGAGCAGACGCTGACGGTAAGCAATGTCCGGGATGTCAGCGTGCATAAAGATAAAGACGTGTGGTACCAGGGAGAAAACGACTGGGAATCCACGCTGAAAAAGCGCGGCTTTGAAACTATTATTACAACCTTTCTAGCCTTTGTGGAACAGGACATTATACCGGAATATATGTATGAACAGGCCTGGGAAACCCATCAAATGGCCGAAGATGTTGTCCAGCACCTTACCAGCTCTTAAATAAAAGCTCTGTCATCCCTGCAGCTGCAGCAGAGAGACAGAGCTTTTATTATGAAGGAAAAACAACATCGATTCCATGCTGCCCGAAAAAATCGAGCCACTCCTCCGCAGGTTTTTTGTTGGTTACCAGGCAGTCCACCTGCTCAAAAGGAAATGTTTTGACCAGGGAGACAGCTCCGAACTTTGTATGGTCAACAAGCAGAATAACCTGCCGGGCCTGGTTCTGCATGTACTGCTTTAAATCAGCTTCCGGCTCATTCGTATCCATGATGCCCTGCGTCATGGAAATGCCTTTACAGCTCACAACAGCTGCATCTACGTTGTACTGCTGTACTGAACGAATGGCTGACGGCCCTACCAGAGAGCGCGAGTTTTTCCGAAGGCTTCCTCCGGTAGAAAACACGTCAAAGGATGAAAATGCAAAGTCCTGCAGAATAGATACGCTGTTTGTAATGATGGTGAGATGATCCTTGGACTGCTGAAGCACCTGCAATGCTTCATAGACCGTGGAACTCGTGTCGGCCATAATGGAAGAGCCGTCCTTGATGAGTGGCGGCACCAGCTGTGCAATAATTCTTTTTTCTTCCAGGTTAATCGTATTTCTTGTCTGGTATGGAAGGTCTTCACTCGTGCGTTCATTGAGCGTGGCTCCTCCGTAGTTACGGGTGACAATGCCTTCACGTTCAAGCTTTTCAAGGTCACGGCGAATCGTTTCCTCAGTGACGTTAAACGTTGAAGCCAGGGGGGCGACGAATACTTTTTTATCACTGTAGAGGGTGGATAGAATTTTTTCTCTTCGTTCAAAAGCGAGCATATATGGTCCTCCTTATCGCAGCTGCAGTCTTAATTTTACTAGTTACACTATAAGCATAAATCGGGCAGGAATACAGGTTTTTAAACAAAAATCTTTAAAAACAAAGCGTTTTTATACATAATTTGCCTCCCGTTTTAAATTTACGGATATAGAAACAAATGGGAATAATCAATGGAAAAGTGTGGGTTGAAGCTTCTTAACGCACCAAAATAATGGTATCATTAAGTATAAATACATACGTAATTGGAAAAAAAAGTTATAAAATCAGCCTTTATAATGACAATGCACAAAAGGAGAAAACGCTGTTTTGAAAAAGATCTTTTTTGTAACAGCCGGGCTTCTGATCTTACTTATGGCAGGGGCAGGAGGGTGGTTTGCAGTGAAATCAAACGCTTCACTTGGTACAAACGCGGAGAATTCCGGGCACTATATAGGTGCTTCGGTGCGTTGGGACCCGCTTTCGGACAATGAAAAATATAAAGATCTGCTCGTTGAAGAATTCAGCAGTGTCACGGTGGAAAATGAGATGAAGATGGAGGCCGTACAGCCTGAACGGGGAAATTACAGCTTTCAAAAAGCAGATGAAATTGTGGAGACTGCTGAACAAAACGATATGAAGGTCCGGGGCCACCCGCTTGTATGGGGCGAAGCGCTTCCCGGTTGGGTTCATGAAGAGGTAGTGGATGAACAAAGCGCTAAAGTAGTGCTGAAGGATCATGTGCAGACAATGGCCGGACACTACAGCGGACGCGTGCAGGAATGGGACGTCGTTAACGAAGCCTGGAACGACGACGGAAGCTACAAAGAAACAATCTGGTTGGAGTACATAGGCCCGGAATATATTCCTCTTGCCTTCGAATGGGCACGCGAAGCGGCTCCCGAAGCAAAGCTCTACTACAATGACTATGGCAATGAAATGAAAAATGAAAAAACGGATGCTATGTTTGAAGCCTTGAACAGCTGGAAAAAAGGGGGCGTACCGATTGACGGTATTGGCATGCAGACCCATATTGATGCTGCCGACCCGAGATTTTCCAGGGAAAAGATGCAGGAGAACTTGAAGCGTTGGGGAACGGCTGGCTTTGAGACGGCTGTAACCGAAATGGATGTAAAACTGCAGAATCTGGATGCTCCCCGACAGGCACGTCTGGAAACACAGGCAGATATTTATGCAGATGTAACGGGCATCTGTATGGAAGAGGAGTCCTGCAGCGGCCTTACCGTCTGGGGGGTTGGTGATGCAGAAAGCTGGGTTACCGAACAGGAGTCAGAAAGCGGGGAGCCGCTGCTGTTTGACAGCAGCTGGGAAGTAAAACCTGCATATGACCGAATGAAACGAATATTTATTTTTAATCATATACTGTAATAGGGAGGCAGGAGATGAACGATACATTCTGGTACATCTTAGCAGCAGAGATCATTGTACTAATGCTCCTGTATTTTTCAGCAAAAAAATGGATATGGTCCCGGCATATACTGCTCTCCCTTTTTCTTATCGTCAATGCTGTCTATCTTTTCTGGAGAGCGGCCGAAACGATTCCTACACTGGGCATCATCAGCTTTATCGCGGGAATTCTGTTACTGGCCACAGAGATCATGGGCTATTTCCAGGCAATCATGTTTACGATTTTATCCTGGAAACCCTTCAAACGAAAACATATTCCGCTCTCGGAGCTGGAAAGCCTGCCCACCGTCGATGTGTTTATCGCCATATATAACGAACCGGAAGACCTTCTGAAGCGCACCATGACGGCATGCACAATGATGCGCTATCCTGAAGAGCTGCTTAGGGTGTACGTCTGCGATGACGGAAAAAGAGAGTCTGTGCGCCGTCTTGCAGAAAGCTTAGGTGTAGGCTATATCTCCCGCCCCGGCAACGAACACGCGAAGGCTGGCAACCTGAATGATGCGTTAACGAAAACCGACGGAGAAATAGTCGTGACGATGGACGCTGATATGGTGCCAAAAGCCGAGTTCCTCGAGCGCACCGTCGGACAGTTCACGGACGAAAAAGTTTCGTTCGTCCAGGCGCCGCAGGTGTTTTATAACGCGGATCCTTTTCAGTACAATTTGTTTTTTGAAGACAACATCACCAATGAGCAGGATTTTTTCATGCGCCGGCTTGAAGAAGGAAAAGACCGCTTTAACGCTACTATGTATGTAGGCAGTAACGCCCTGTTCCGCAGAAAATCGCTCGAGGATATCGGCGGATTTGCCACTGGGGTGATTACCGAAGATATGGCGACTGGAATGCTGCTTCAGACCGGGGACCAAAAGACGGTATTTGTAAACGAAACCCTGGCCGTCGGGCTCGCCCCGGAAACATATGGCGACCTTTTAAAGCAGAGAGACCGATGGTGCCGGGGCAATATCCAGGTTATCCGGAAATGGAATCCGATGAAAATCAAAGGCCTCTCCTTTATGCAGCGGCTGTTTTATATGGACAGCATCAACTACTGGTTCTTCGGCGTTTATAAAATGATTTTCCTGCTGGCGCCGCTGTTGTTTTTGATTTTTTCCATTTACAGCCTGAACGCAGAGTTTGAAACGCTAGTGCTTTACTGGCTCCCGGCCTTTCTTTCATCCCAGCTGGCGTTCCGGTTAATGTCCGACCAAAAACGGACCGTGCTCTGGAGCCATGTTTATGAAGTAGCCATGGCACCGTACATGGCAGTTTCGGTAATTACGGAAGCGTTTATGCGGAAAAATATCAAGTTCAATGTTACAGCCAAGGGCATCCAAAATGACCGCCGGCAGTTTTTGTGGAGGGTCAGTATTCCGTATTTGGTACTGCTTGCGCTCACCTTTATTGCGCTGGCGAGAGTAGTGCTGCATTTCACTACGTCTCTAACGCTTTTTCAAAACGAAGATGTACTGTACATTAATATTTTCTGGATTCTCTATAATGCTGTAGCTCTCGTACTGGCATTAATGGTTTCAGTGGAGCGTCCGCGTTTTCGCGGAGCCGAACGGCACAAAGTAGATATGGAAGGTACTGTGTCAGCCGGGGGGAGAACGCTTCCGTGCAAAGTGCTGGACCTTAGTGAAACCGGGGTGCGTTTTGAAGTAGCCCACCCGGAAGCAAAATCCTGGCTTTCACATGAAGAACACTTTACGCTCAGCGCCGGTCCGATTAACGGCATCCACGTGCATAAGCTGTGGGTCGGCGGTGAAACAGAGGCCGCAGCTGCGGCCGGGGGTAAATTTCAAAATGTGACGTTGGAACAGTACCGGAGTTTAATCCAGGTCATGTTTTTAGAAATGACGGATATTTATACGAAACGTATTTACGAGCGCTCTTCGCTTGGAAGAGCCTTTCTGAAGTTTTTCAGTGGCACGGAAAAACAGCCCGCCCAGGCAAAGCGGATGGCTGTCCGGGAACAGGTTAATATGTCGGCAACTGTAAAAGTAAACAACGTTATTTATGAAGCGGTAGTCAAGGACTACAGCATGAGCGGCTGCAGGGTGCAGGTGAAGAATGTCAAAAGCATTCAGCCGGGAGATATTGTCTATATTTCCGGGAGGGAGGATCATTTTCCCGATAACTACGCGCGTACCCAGTGGATCCAGCAGCGGGGCCGTAAAACGTGGGTAGGAATGCAGTTTTTACAGGAAAGCAGCAGCAGTCAGTCGACAGGAACCAGTTGAGTAACGAAAAAAAGGAAGGCTCCCGCGATAGGAGGCCTTCCTTTTACTATTTTTGACCTGACCCTGAAACGATAAATCTTTATAACTTGAATTGTAATATTAAGTGCAACACCTAAAAAATAAAAAACACCCATGGTATCCCAGTGTAAAATGAAAGTACCA
>NZ_JBQOJA010000043.1:0-17894 GCF_054971385.1 Marinococcus tarijensis
AAGATATGTTTCAACGGCAGGGTTAACTTCAAGGCTGGAAAAGGACAGCCGTTTACACAAAATTATTGACGGTCCCATGAAAATCGATAAAAATAAAATCGAAAAAACTTCTACAAATAATAAAAGATGACGAAAGAAAATATCAGATAAAAAAGCTTCGTGTAATGAAAAATCAATTAAATAGGTAAAACTCTTTTCATAATACGTTGGAAAGTAAATATCTAAAAATGACTGATAAACTAGCATAGTTTGAAGGTTTTTATTAAAGTTTATAGCATATTTTATATATTACGTAAATGTTTCAGTTTACGTAATATATAAAATATAAGAACTTAAATTTAACATTCTAGGTTAAGAGGCAACTTCCGATAAGAACCGTTATGTTTACAGTCAAAATTAACGGAAACGGAATTGGTACTTCATTATCCCGATGATTCTAATCTGTTTACTTAGTTTTGGGACTTGTTGATGAGACCCCTCATGTGGTTTAATAGAAAACATTAACCTTTTAGAGGTTAAAAACATAGAGGGGGAGAGAAAAGATGACGACACGCAAAACGGAAGATGTGTTTGAAACGCTGCTTAACAATCAGTGGATCGGGAGTGAAAGCGGAGAAACGGTTCCTATTTATGCCCCCGATGACAATGAAGTGGTAGGAAGAGTACCAGCGTTAAGTCAGGAGGAAGTGGATAAAGCGGTTCAACACACCGCTGAGGTCCAGGAAGCATGGGAAGCCAGAGAAGGCCATGAGCGTTCGGAACTGCTTCACCGGTGGGCCGAAGAGTTGGAAAAGATGACCGATGAGATTGGGGAAATGATCCACCAGGAAGTAGGAAAAACGCTTTCCTCGGGAAAAAGTGAAGTAAAGCGTACCGCCCAGTTGATTCGCCATACAGCAGAAGAGGGGCTCCGGACACACGGAAGCTTTATTCAGGGGGATGCCTTTCCTGGCGCGACGAAGCAGACAAAAGCGATGGTGCAGAAAGTTCCTCACGGCGTTGTCCTGGCGATTTCCCCATTTAACTATCCGGTCAACCTGGCCGCTTCCAAAATTGCACCGGCGCTTATTACCGGCAATACCGTGATCTTCAAACCAGCGACGCAGGGGGCTATTAGTGGGTTATTAATGGTACAGGCACTCGTGAAAGCCGGGCTGCCGGAAGGCGTATTAAACGTAGTTACGGGGCGGGGATCGGTGATTGGCGACTTCATCGTAACTCATCCTCTGATAGATATGATTACGTTTACCGGGGGAACGGATACCGGAAAACATATTGCAAAGAAAGCATCCATGATCCCAGTGGTGCTCGAGCTTGGCGGCAAAGACCCGGCGATTGTCCTGGAGGACGCCGATTTGGATCAAGCCGCAAAAGAAATTGTCAGTGGAGCCTTCAGCTATTCCGGCCAACGTTGCACAGCGATCAAGCGTGTGATCGTAATGGACAGGGTCGCGGATGAGCTCGTAGAGAAAGTGAAAGATATCGTGTCCGCCCTGAACGTAGGCACATCCAGAGAAGACGCGAGTGTCACGCCAATGATTGATCAGAAGGCAGCAGATAACGTTACCAGGCTGATTGACGACGCCCGGAGTAAGGGAGCTGCAGTCATACTTGAAGGTGTGAAGGAAAAGAATCTGCTGGGGCCGACCCTGCTGGATCATGTAACCGAAGACATGGCCATCGCCTGGGAAGAACAGTTTGGACCGGTGCTCCCTTTTGTGCGGGTGGAGAGTGAACAGGAAGCCATTCAACTGGAAAAGCGTAACGAGTATGGTCTTCAAGCCAGTGTATTCACAAAAAATCTGGAGAATGCCTTCGCTATTTCCGATAAGCTGAACGTGGGCACGGTTCAGGTCAACGGCAAAACCTCTCGTGGCCCCGACCATTTTCCGTTCCTGGGAGTGAAAAATTCGGGTCAGGGCGTCCAGGGCATTGGAAGAAGCATTGATTCGATGCTTCGCGATAAAGTGTTGGTATTGAACTTGTAAAAGCCAACAAAGACTTGCGATTAGTGTAAAATTTCAGAATTTTGTATTTTTATTGCCAATACATGGTCGATCAAGATTGTTTAAAGGTCTCTGACTTTCATTGTCAGAGGCCTTTATTCGTGTATTAAGTAAAGTTCTTTATAAAAAAGATTGTTTTTTTACGAGATTTAAAGTTATAATTCACATAATTTTCTTATAGAGGTTTTGTTTCCAAAATATTTTTAAAAGATCCTAAATTGGAGGGTTATTTATGAAAAATCAAGTAGTACTAGTAACAGGCTCAAGTAAAGGGATTGGAAAAGCTATCGCGTTAAAAATGGCTGAGCAGGGAGCTAAAGTAGTAATAAATGGCAATAACCTGGAGGCCCTTGAAGAAGTTAAGGGGCAAATTACAAAACGAGGAGCAACTTGTGCTATAGAACGTGGAGATGTTTCAGATCCAAAAATAGTACACAATATTGTGAACTCAATTGTAAAGGCTTTCGGCAGAATAGATGTTTTGGTAAACAATGCGGGAATCAATTTAAGATCTTCAACTTTGGAAACAAGCATTGAAGACTGGGACAGAGTCATTATGACAAATTTGAATTCTAATTTTTATATGTCTAGAGCCGTATTGAAAGAGATGGAAAAAGCAGGTGGGGGCAATATTGTTAACGTAAGTTCATCAACCTCGAAATCAGCTCATCCAAATGCGGTGCCAGCTTATGGAGCCTCCAAAGCAGCCATTAACTATTTAACTAGACATTTAGCTTTAGAATTTGCCTCTTCTAATATACGTGTTAACGGAGTTTGTCCGGGTCCAATTGAAACAGACATGAGTAAACAGTGGACCGCTGAATATCGAAAAAAAGTTACTAATAGTATTCCAATTGGTAAAGTTGGGGAGCAGGAAGACGTTGCAAATGCTGTATTATTTTTAGCAAACGACTCTTCAAAATATATTACAGGAGAAACAATTAATATTAACGGTGGTACTTTTATGTCTTAAGTGTTGCAAAATAAAACTAAATAAAAATATTTCATAAAGATGTTGCAAAATTAACTTTTATAAGATATATTTTTTAAAACGCTTACAAAAGGGGTGATGAGACAAGATGATAAATAATATCGTTATTAATGATCTTCCTACCGTAAATCCTCACAATCATGCTTCTAATTTACTGCAGTTGAGCAATGGTGAAATTGTATGTGCCTGGTTTAGTGGAAGCAGGGAAGGAAAAGCTGACATTTCTATCACATTTGCGAAGTATGATACAGAAACTAACACTTGGAAGCACCCACAAGTGCTTAAGGATAATTCGGAAAAATCAGAACAAAATCCTGTTTTATTTGAAATTAATAACGAATTATGGCTTATTTATACAGCTCAAGACAGCATTCAACAGGAAACATCGATTGTAAGACAAAGAAAATCTCGTGATTACGGGCAAACTTGGAGCCCTCCAGTCACTTTGTTTGAACAACCAGGCACTTTCATCCGCAACCCGCCTGTTTTGACCGGTGATGAGACCATTATTCTGCCAGCATATTACAGTATGAAATCTGAAAACGGATTTTTGGGGGGAGATCGCAGCGTGGTGAAAATCTCCAACGATGGGGGAGACACCTGGAACGAATTTGCTGTACCAGAAAGCGAAGGCTTAGTACACATGACGTTAGCTCAAGCGGGGGAAAATAAACTCGTTGCCTTTTTTAGAAGCCGGAAGGCTGATTATATTTACACAGCCAGTTCTTCGGATGGAGGCAGAACATGGAGTGCACCGGTAGCAACATCACTTCCAAACAACAACGCTTCCATTCAAAGTTTTATCTTGAATAATGGTATGCTGGCGCTCGTTTTTAATAACACGAATGCAGTAGAAAACCCTCCTAAAGCAAACGTTCCGCCTTGGTTTGATAAAGAGGATGTAAAAAGTGCGGGTATTGAAACAAAAGAAAACACGGAAGCGATTTGGGGAGTCATTCGGTCTCCGTTAACCTTGGCAATATCCAAAGATTACGGAAAAACATGGGATAAATTAAAAACAATTGATCATAGAGACAAAGATGCAGAAGAAACGGAACTCTCTTACCCTTCGGTTATGCAGAGCAATGATGGAAACATTCACGTAACCTATACTTATTTGCGAAAAAATATTCGTCATGCAAGTGTTTCATTGGACTGGATTTACGAATAATTCATTATTAGGAGGAATAGTATGAAAAGAAAAGCTAATGTTACGAAAATCACTTTTGTTAGTTCTGTTTTTGTAAGCGCTTCTATTTTGTCTGCATGTGGTTCCGGTGGCTCTGAAGAGAGCAGTGGTGAAAGTAATGCAAACGGGGAAAATGAAGGCGGAGGCGAAGAATTAGTACTTGCTACTATCAATCCCGAAGGTTCGCTTTTGGCGGATTCACTATATAGTTTAGCGGATGAAATTAACGAGACGACGAATGGAGAAGTACAAGCTCGTGTTTCTACAGGCGGAGAACTAGGTGATGCCTCTGGGCTTTATCAATCAGTATCTTCCGGTGATATTGATATGATTTATTCTGACACCGGCTTTTTTGCGGAACAGCATCCAGAATTTAATGTGCTTGGCACCAATTATTTATTTGAAGGTGAAAGTGAATTCAAAGATATCGTAAACATGGAGGGAAGTCTGGATTATTTCGATGAACTTTTGAAGGAAGATCCGGGACTGGAAACAATTATGCATGTGGGGGGACTTGAAAGAAATATCATTAGCACATATCCAATAGAAGAAGTAGGGGACCTGGATGGTAGAAACATGAGATCGAAAAATGAAAGCACTGAAATCAACTGGTGGGAGGATTTGGGAGCTAACCCTGTGCCTGTAGCCTTTGATGAAGTATATACATCAATCCAGACCGGTGTAGTAGAGGGATCACAAAATAGTTTCGACGCAATGATTCAACAAAGATTTGGCGAAGTAGCTGATTATGTTTCCAGGACTCAGCATAACTTCAGTTTAGGTTATGTCGTGATGAATAACGAAACGTTTGAATCGTTTGATAGCGATACCCAAGAAGCTATTTTAGAAGCGGGTAGCAGTGTGCAAGAAGAATATATTAATAAAGCCTTTGAGCAGAATAATAAGGATGCCGAGACATTGAAAGAAGAATTTGGTGTAGAAATTATTGAACCGAATAAAGAAGGTTTCAGAGAAGCTTCTGCGAACCAAAGAGAAAGTTTAATCGAGGAATATGGCATTGAAGAAGAAATAAATAATATCTTTGAAGAAAATTAACGTCTATCGAACAAAGGATGAACAAGTGAAATGAAGAGAGTAATAAATGGTATAGAAAAAGCCGTAGAAAATTTCAATGCCTTACTTCTAGTGGTTCTTGCTCTCACTTTGTTTACTGCAGTTGTCGCAAGATATGTTTTTGCTTTCCCCATTCCTGAAACAGATATTTTACGAAAATTTGCGATCTCTTGGCTGGTCTTTCTTGGCTCTGCCGTAGCTCTAAAAGAAAAACAACACCTCGAGATCGATATTTTTACAGAATATCTCTCAAAACGAGTGGCTCGAGCTAAGGAAGTAATCGTATATGTACTAATTTTGCTGGCTGTAGTGATGCTGATATTTGTAGGAATTGAGGCGTTCATGGCGGGGTTAAATAGAAGAGAACTGGTGCCTATTAGATTTTTATCTTCACAAATTCCTACTATTTACTATTATAGCGCCATCCTCGTGGGTGCAGTAGCAATGCTGTTCTTCCATCTAATAAACTTTAAAGAGTTTATTAGGAAGCCGAACGCTAAGAAGGAGTTAGGCAAATGATTTTACTAGGGATAATAGGCACGTTTCTCATATGTTTATTGTTAGGTGTACCGGTAGTCTTTAGTTTAGTTTTAGCTTCCGGTATACCTATTCTACTCGAGCCGGATGTGGGACTGGGACAAATGAGTTCCGTCATGCTTGGTTCGTTATCCAGTTTTACTTTATTGGCAATCCCGCTATTTATTTTTGCTGGACGACTAATGAATATTACAGGTGTCACGGAAGATTTAATTTATATATCGAAAGCGCTTGTGGGAAAAGCCAAAGGTAGTTTGGCTCATATGAATATCGTTACCAGCATATTTTTTGGAGCAATTTCAGGTTCTTCAGTGGCAGACGTAGCCTCTTTAGGAAGAGTACTTATTCCAGCGATGATCAAGGCTGGCTACAGTCGGGAATTTGCAGCTACGATCACCGCAGCTTCATCTACGATTGGGTCAATTATTCCCCCAAGTATTCTTTTAATTGTTTATGGAGCACTCGCCCAAACATCAGTGGCTTCCTTATTTATAGGAGGTATCATCCCCGGAATACTAATTGGATTATTACAAATGGCTTATGCTTACTACTATGCTGTGAAGAATAAAATAGATACTAATAGCGGCGCACTCGATTTAGACATTGGTTTAGATCAAAAACTGTCTAAATTGGTTGCCTTAAGAAAAAGCGTATTTCCCGTAAGCTTATTCTTGATTGTAATCGTAGGAATCATGAGTGGCGTGTTTACTGCTACAGAAGCAGCAAGTATAGCAGTAGTATATGTTCTCATTGTGGCCTTTTTTGTAAAAAAAGTACGGAACGTAGGCGAGTATGTAGAAGCTACCAAAAAAGCAGCCACCGAATCGGCCGTCATATACGTGCTGATAGCTGCAGCTTCTTTTCTCTCGTGGGTATTGTCTTACTATCAGACGATGCAGCCAATTGTAGACTTCCTAGTTAACAGTAATTTAAGCCCAATAGTATTTTTGCTTATGCTTACGATGCTATATGTGATATTGGGAACATTTATGGAACCTACTTCAGCGATGCTGATTTTTGTACCTTTATTAGTGCCTGTAATGAATGGATTGGATATCAATCCAGTTGTAGCAGGTATTGTCACAGTTATGGCTATAAGGCTTGGTACAGTAACACCACCGTATGGATTATCCAGTCTAATGGCAGCGAAAGTAGCAGAAACAAACGTTTTGAAAATGATGAGGCATATTTTAACGTTTGTGGGCGTGTATTTGGCAGCAATACTTCTAATTATATTCTTTAATGATATTGTTACGCTTTTACCGCAACTGTTCATAGAATAAAGTATCAAATGTAACCATAAAGATGGATGGGGTGAAACAATTGAAAGAACAAAAATTAGAAGGAATTATTACTGCTCTGCTTACAGCATTTGATGACAAAGAACAAGTAAATGAAGCGTCGATTAAACAGCTTACAAGGCGTGTGATTCATGGAGGCGTGGATGGGCTATTCATATTGGGGACAAATGGAGAATTTCATACTTTAACAGAAGGTGAAAAAGAACAGATTGTTTCTGCAGTTATGGAAGAGACAAAGAATGAAGTTCCTGTAGTTGTAGGCGTAGGAGGCAATAGTACGCTGGAAGTACAGCGAAGAGCGCAGCGAATGGAAAAGCTTGGTGCTGATTATTTATCAGTTATTACGCCTTACTTTGAACCCCCTTCACAAGAAGAGCTGTATGATTATTTCAAAGATGTCGCGGAAAGCGTTAATATACCTATCATGATTTATAATATGCCTTCAAAAACAGGAGTTTCAGTAGATGCAGAAACCGTAGCGGAGTTAGCGAAGGTTGGAAATATTGTAGGTATTAAAGATAGCAGCGGTGATATCGAGCAGATTCAGGCTTATATTAATAGCACGAAAGATTTTGCTGTTTTTGCAGGTGCGGATTCTCTTATTCTACAAACGCTCCAGGCCGGTGGAAACGGGGGAGTAGCTGCAACCTCAAACATGTTTCCGGAGCTAGCGGTTGGTATATATCAAAATTGGAAAAATGGAGAACTTCTTAAAGCTGAAGAATTACAGCAATCGCTGCAGCCAATACGAACATTGTCTAAAGAAGCGACGACCCCTGCAGTATTCAAAGAAGCGGTCACGCAACTTGGTATTAACGTAGGGGCGCCAAGGAGACCAGTAAAAGGTTTAAATGAAAGCCAAAAACAACAAGTCGCAGAAGTACTGAAAGAATATAAAGCGACCATGTAAGAAATCAAGTTTTAACTGGAGGTCCTTTAAATGAATAGCACATTTCAATTCCGGACAGCACAAAGAATTTTCAGCGGTCCGGGATCGCTAAAAAAGATAAGTCAAAATATAGGTGCGTTAGGGGCAAACCTAACGCATATTGCAATCGTCACTCAACCTTCAATGGTGAAATACGGATATGTTGAAAACTTGACCACAATGCTAAAGGAAGAAAATATCTCTTCTGAGGTCTTTTCCAATGTTTCACCAGAGCCAACCATAGAGCAGGTGGAAGGATTGTCGCATTTGTTCAATCAAGAAGCGTTTGACCTTGTTATAGGGATTGGTGGGGGAAGCGTTCTTGATGTGACTAAATTTCTGGCTGTGCTTTATAAAAATGAACAGCCTCTTCGTCATTTAATGGGAATGGAAAATATCGAAAAAAGAAACTTGCCTATGGTGCTTATACCATCTACGGCAGGGACGGGGTCGGAAGTAACCCCTAACTCCATCATCACTATCCCGGAAGAAGAATTGAAAGTGGGAGTCGTGAGCCAGTATTTTCTACCGGATCAAATTTATATCGATCCGGAAGTAACCGTGAACCTGCCTGCTCACATCACCGCCGCAACCGGAATGGACGCCTTTACTCATGCCTTAGAGTCATTTATTTCCACTAAAGCCAATGTGATGAGTGATATGTATGCTATGAAAGGTATGCAATTGATAAGCGAAAATATTGCTACTGCGTACCATGATGGAAGCAATTTAGAAGCCCGTGAGGGTATGTTACTAGGCTCCATGTTTGGTGGGATGGCTTTAAGTGCAGCGGGCACAGCAGCTGTACATGCCATGGCTTATCCAATAGGAGGAAGTTTTGGTGTCACCCATGGGGTGGCAAACTCGATGCTGCTTCCTCATGTCATGAGATGTAATTTTGATACTATCGAGGCGCAATTACTAACAATAGCAAAGAATACGCGACTTTCATCAGACAACACAGCCGAAGGAGTGTTAGCAGATATCGAACATTTGACAAAAGAACTGCAAATCCCCCAGGATCTCGGCTCCTATGGGGTAGAAAGAAAGGATCTTTCAAAGCTATCAAATGATGCTTTAAATGTAAAAAGATTGATGGATAATAATCCGAAAACTATGGAATTTAACGATGTCGAAAAGATTTACGAAAAACTTCTGCCGAAATAAAACTTATGAGGAAGCGAAGCAGGTGGTAAAATAATGAAGTTTCTTATCATAGCAGACGATTTAACAGGCGCAAATGATTCAGGAGCCCAACTGCTTCATGCAGGTTACTTTCCTTCTGTATTAGTCAATGGGTCCTTCCCTGCAGATAATACTGCTGAAGCAGTTGTTTGTAATACTAATTCCAGAGTGAACTCAGAAAGCGAAGCTTACCATAAAGTAGCTGCCTGTCTTCGGGAAGGATTAAATTATCATCCAGAAATTATTTACAAAAAAATTGATTCGACGCTTAGAGGGAATATCGGCCAAGAGCTTTCAGCTTTATACGATGTTGTACATCCGGATTTTATTGTCATGAATCCCGCTTATCCGGATAATGGACGTCTTGTGATTGATGGCGAACTGATGGTAGACGACAAAAAACTCATGGAAAGCCATATAACCAATTATCCTGGTCCGCCTTTTCAGACCTCTAATGTAGAAGAACTTCTTCAACAACAAGCAGTATTAAAAACGGGTTATATTAAAGATGTCCCTTCTTTAGTTGACATAGAAGAAACATTGACAAATTTAAAAAACAACGATGTTAAGGTCATCGTTTTTGACGCAGAAAGTGATGACCAACTTAAAGAATCGGCGAGACGCTTTCAAACATCCACATTTAATGTTGCCTGGGCTGGTTCGGCTGGCTTGATGCAGCATCTTTCAAATTTACATTCAGAAAGTAGATTAATAGAAAAAAGGACACTAAACCAGGGAAAGAATCGAATTTTATATGTCATTGGGAGCGTAAATGAACGATCTCGTTATCAATTGCAACAATTGTATCAGTTTTCTAACGTAAAAACCTTAGAATTGGATCCGTCGATGCTCATTTTCGATAAGGAAAAGATAAAAGATGACATTTTGTCCAATATAGCCGATATGGAAGATGATCAGCATTTGGCTATAACTACGAAAAATGAAAAAGTTGATTGGGAACGGTTAAAAAGTGAAGCAGAAAAACACAATTGTGAGCAATCATTAATACCGGAACTGATTTCAGATGCCTTAGGTGAGATGGTTAAACTTATTAAAGAAAAGCAATCATTTAATTGGTATTTTTTGACGGGTGGAGACGCTGCCATGTCGGTTTGTTCTAAAAATAATTGGGAAGTACTAAATATAGAAGAAGAACTCGAACCGGGTATACCAATTGGTACAATTATTTCTCAACCCGATGTGCATATCATCACTAAAGCTGGAGGATTTGGTTCTTCAGGGATTTTGCTCAAGGTTTTAGAATATACACAAGGTAAGGTGTTCCATTATGAGAAGTAGTCGTCCAGTAATTGGTATTACAATGGGGGATGTGGCAGGGGTAGGACCAGAAATTATTGCTAAAGGATTAAAAAAACAGTTACAAGAACAAAAGGCGAGCTTTGTAGTTATTGGAGATGCTTTTTATCTGAAGCAAGCGCTGAATATTACGAAAATAAATATTGATGTTAAAACCGTTCATTCTATGGAAGAAATAGAAGATGATGCTACCAGAGAAATCATTTACTGCTACCAGGTGGGTGATATGGATGAGAATATTCCTAAAGGTCAAGTGAACGCTCAGGCTGGTAAGTATTCTTTTTATTTTCTAGAAAAAGCCGTTGAATTAGCCATGAAAGGTGATATCGATGCGATATGTACAGCCCCTTTAAACAAAGAAGCCTTGCGTAAAGGTGGTTTTAATTATCCAGGACACACAGAAATTTTAGCTGACCTGACAGGAACGAAGAATTACTCTATGATGCTCTCGGCCCCGCAGTTGAGAGTAATTCACTTAACTACCCATATGGGATTGATTGAAGCAGTAAATTCTATCACCCCGGAACGAACATTTGAAGTAATTAAATTAGCGCATGATACGTTGGTGCAGGCAGGGATAGAGCAGCCAAAGATAGCGGTTTGCGGCATCAATCCTCATGCGGGGGAAAACGGATTATTTGGAAATGGGGAGGAGGAACGCCAACAAGTCCCCGGAATAGAACGAGCAGTTGCTGAAGGTATTAATGTGGTAGGACCCAACCCAGCAGATACGCTTTTTTTTAGGGCTATTAGAGGCGATTTTGATATTATTGTTGCAGCCTACCATGACCAGGGCCACGGTCCAGTGAAAGCCCTAGGTTTGGAAGCAGGTGTGAATATAACAGTCGGCTTAAATTATGGTATTGTTAGAACTTCTGTTGATCATGGAACAGCTTATGATATTGCGGGTGAAAATATTGCCGATGAGCAGAGTCTAATAGCTGCATTGGAAGAGGCTATTCATTTAGCACCGAAACGCCAAGACAAACTGAAATAAACGCATCTTTCTTCCATTATATATACTGAAAGGATTATAAGTATGGAGGAAAATAAAATGAAAATTGGCATTATAGCACCTTACGCCGGGATGTCTAATACTGCAAAAGAACTGAATTTTTCAGATCAGGATCTAATGGTCCGTGTAGAAATCGGTGATTTGAAAGAAGCGATTGTTCCTTTAAGAGCAATGGAACAAGAATCATTCCACGCTATTATTAGCAGAGGAGGGACTGCTGAAGTAATCAGAGAGCATACCTCCCTTCCCGTCATAGAAGTTGGCGTTTCTGGATATGATATTTTGCGCTTACTTATGATGGCAAGAGAATGGGAATCAGAAGTTCAATTGATTGGTTTCTCGAATGTCTGCAAAGGCTTCACAGAAATGATGAACATTATAGACTTTTTTATTCCTTATAGAGTTATTAATAATGCTCATGAAGTAGAAAACGCAATTATGAATGCGAAATCAGAAGGCTTCACTACTATCATTGGCGACACTGTTGCTGTTAGATTGGCCGAACGTGAGGGACTAAGAGGAATTCTTATCAGTTCAGGGAAAGAATCGATAGAGGAAGCGGTGCATCAGGCTAAAACAACTGCTTATATTTATCAGAGCAATGAATTAAATAAACAATCCTACCAAAAAATGCTCGATCACGTACAAGATCATTTTTTGATTTTAAACAATAACGGTGAGATCTATTACAAGAATCATGAGAGCCATAAATTCATAGCTAAATATCAATTAAGTAATAGTATAAATGAATGGGGAGAATCTTTTAGAAAGGAGTTTCAAAAGCTAAAAGATAACCATTATCTTCATAGCTTTATTGTGTTTGATAATTTATATTGGGAAGTCACTGGGGAGAAAATTATCCAGGATGGAACAGTAAAATATTACTTGAAATGGATGGAAGAAAAGAATTTCTCTCTTAATAGGGGAGATATTTCGATTGCTCCAGTCATGCCCGCCATTTCCTCACTTCATCAAATCACACTGCCCAGGCCTCTTGAGCAACAAATGTTAATGGATCTATTTAGTGAAAATACCAATCTTGCTATTGTTGGTGAAAAAGGAACGGGCAAAAAAACGCTTGCTTCTGCTTTGCATAATGAATTATTTGAAGTGGGGGCAGGGAAAAAAGAGATTCATTTACACGAAAACCTCACACAAGAAAGTCAAACCATTATTGAAGACTTAATTTCTCGTTATCGTGGGATGTTATATTTTAAAGGCTGGGAAAAAATTGAGCAAAAAGTTATCGCTAAATGGATGGAAATAGCTGAAGCAAATAGACAAATAAAATTAATATTTGCCACCCAAGCTCAATTTCATGCGCAGTTATTGTTTTCAAGTGAGCAAATAATACATTTATCTGAACTTTCTTCCAGAAAAGAAGATTTATCTAAGCTGTCTCTTCACTTTATTACCCAATATAATATTCTTTATGGAAAACAAGTAATTGGTGTATCTAACGAGGGTTTAGAGTATTTAAAAAACATTTCCTGGTCAGATTCTAATTTGAATAAACTAAGAAATATAATCCGAAAAGCTATAAAGTATACTAATAATTCTTATCTCTCCCCAGAAGATATTAGCGATCGAAAAACAAACAAGAAAACCATATCGATTGAGAAAACGTTGGAAGAATTAGAAAAAGATATTATTACCCAAGTTATGCAAGAAGAAGAAAACAATCAAACAAGAGTAGCGGAAAGGTTAGGAATTAATCGCTCAACACTTTGGCGAAAATTAAAAAGCATTAATGTGAACGAATAGCGATTATAATAAAGATTACAAAAAATTTATTATTGAAGTACACAGAGAATGAAAGATTTGAGGTGCTCCATTATAAGAATAACGATTAAAAGCGGACTCTTCGAACGAAGGAATCCGCTTTTATTATTTTTTAAATTGCTAATAATCGTGATTATGTTAATTGAAGTCTTATTGAAAAGATCATCTGCTTAAAGATCTGTCGCAATGCCATGAATCTGTTGAAGAGGGGAGCTGCTAGCAAGAAACATCCAGCGAACATGACTTTTTGCCTGCGCGTTTCTTTCAGTCTTTGCATTTTGAAACGAAACATTTGGGAAAAAGATTCCTCAAGAAAAACATCCATAATATTCCTCTTTTTGTCAGAAATTGATACCATGGACATGCATGCACGAGAACGAAAAAGAGGATGAAAATCGATGATACTAACAAATGCGACGTATTTAACCCCGGCCTATCAGTTTGAAAAGAAGGACCTTTATATTACGGATGGCAACATTTACACGGAAAAGCCTGATAAGAACGAACACGAAGTGATGGACTGCCGGGATTATATCGTGATTCCAGGACTGGTAAATGCCCATTTTCACAGTTACTCGCCCCTGGCGAAAGGACTAATGAAAGATATGGCACTGGAAGAGTGGGCCGATACGTCCGTGCAGGGAACCATCCAGCAAGCCTTTTTCACTTATCTGGACGAGAAAATGAACGAGGAAGACCTATGGGTCCTCAGTCAGAAAAGCTACATGGATATGGTGCAGGGAGGGGTCACGTTTGTGAGTGAATCTGATCCGCTCGCCTCACCTGCCACGCAGAAAAAGATAATCGAAAGTATAGGTATACGCGGTATGGTCGATGCTTACGAAGACCTTCAAGACGGCGATGCTATGTCGACCGGAAAGGTGCGTCTGGGAAGCCACTTGCTGGAAGAAGAGGATATGACTGAAGAAGCGTTGAGGGACTGTCAGCAGGTGCAAAAATCCCTCGAACCGGTCATGATGACGCATTGTTTGGAAAATCGCTGGCGGCATGACCTTGTTTACTCCTCATTTGAAACATCCAGCGTGGCCTTATATGAAGAAAAGAACTTATTGAATCCAAAAACCGTGCTTTTTCATGGAGTTTATATGTCAGCGAACGACATGGCTATCGTGAACCAACACCGGGCGTCGGTGATTCATTGTCCGATTTCCAATGCGGTGACTGGAGCCGGGGCTGCGGACGTGGCCGCTATGCTTCGCCAGGGCATTAATGTTGGCATCGGTACGGACTTCGACCACACGAACATGTGGGAAGAAATGAGAATGGCATACTACTTATTAAAATTACAGGCACCGGTTGAAGCTTTCAAGGCCGAGGACGTATGGAAAATGGCCTCGGAAAACGGGGCAATGGCTTATCAACTTGGAGACACGATTGGCCAAATCAAGAACGGCTATGAAGCTGATCTGGCTTTGATCAAAAAAGATACCTCCCTTGCTATGATGCTTAATCAGGAGAACTTTTCCACGTACGCCCATAACCTGTTAATGTCCTGTGGACCTTCTTCCGTTCACTATGTGATGGTGCAGGGCGAATGGGTCATGAACGATCAGAAGATGGTCCATGTTGATGAAGCACGGGTGCTAAAACGATACGAAGAAATCATGCAGGAGTTGATGGTTTTTATTACCAGTCAAGTCCGTGAACCAGATGCTACTACGGAGAACGAAGCGTAAACACCTGTTCTTCCCCAACATAAATGGAGATACAAAGGTGAAAAACTGAAAAAGACAGGGGATTGTTGATGAAAAATATACAAAAGGATGGGTATGAGGACTGTGCTCGTTTAAGCTTTTTGGCACAGAGATCAAAAGCCTATTGGGACTACTCTCAGGCATTTATGGAGGCCTGTCAGCAGGATTTAACCGTTACTCCGGACGATCTCGACCGAGCGATTGTTTGTATCGCTTGGGATAACGAGAACTGTATAGGGTTTTATTGTTTGGATCTTCAGGGCCCGTTGTTGGAAGCCCTTTTTGTTGACCCATCTTCTATTGGAAAAGGAGTAGGGACGGCGCTTTGGAAGCATCTTATCGGTCAGGCAAAGGCTCAAAACATCGCCTATTTTGATATCGAAAGTGATCCCGAAGCCGAGGGGTTTTACCAGGCGATGGGAGCAAAGCGGATAGGCCAAGTGACTTCCTCCGTTTTTGAGGACCGCCAATTACCCTTGTTGCGAATGACCGTAGAATGAACGATAAAAATACATCTACAACACTATTACATAACAAAGGAGCTTACGCTTTGGTGAAAATCAAAAACATCGGCAGACTTTGTACAAAAGATCATGATCATGTCCTGATCAATGACGCATCCAGGGAGAAGGTTTCGCCAGCTTTCCAGGAAGTGATCGATTATACCCTGCAGCAATACCTGCACCATTTCGGCGATCATATTCACAGTATTTATATTCGAGGATCAATTCCTCATGGTTTGGGCATTGAAGGCGTTTCTGATCTGGATACGATCGTGATTACCAATGATGATGAGCCTGTGGACTCTCAAGTGATAGAGCAGCTAGAAGAGGATGTTAACCGCCAATTTCCGGTGATTGATGGTTTGGAGGTCGGGTTATATCCAAAAGACGATCGTTGGTTCGCCGATCGATGTTCCATGATCCCCTTTATGCTGAAAACACATAGTATCTGTGTGTATGGGGAAGACCTCCGTCCTTCTCTACCAAACTATCACGCTGGTATTGCCCTCGGGAACGAACACCTGGTTCATTTGAGTACTCAAATTGAGCAAGCAAAAGCCGAATTGATCGATAATGAAGATCTAGCAGACATCAACGACTGCTGCAGCTGGATCATGAAAATCATCGTACGAGCCGGGTTGGCGTTGGTGATTGATCAGGAAAATCAATATACCCGGGATCTATATCCTGCCTATCAGGTGTTTGCGGCCTATTTTCCGGAGCAGGAACCGGAGATGCGGGAAGTTCTTCAACTGGCTATAGAGCCAACAGATCAACCAACGATTATTGTTGGAGTACTGGACGATATCGGTGCATGGATGACAAATCAAGCGGCCTTATGGCTGCAGACGTACAATCCAAAGCAAGAGCAGCACATGCGTATCTCTTCATAATAGCGGAAAGAAGGAATACTATTTCTGCTAAGAAGATAGGAACGAAAAGCACCCAAGAGAAATTGACAGTTCATGCCTTCAAAGAACTAAGCTTTTAGGATATCTATAATGCTTTGATACATATCGGAAAACATTGTTCCTTCTCCCCAACTATTCGAACAAATAATAACAGAAATCCTGGATGCGGCATCAACGTACACATAGCTGCTGTATCCGGGGGCGGTGCCTGTGTGTTCAGCGATAGGGACTGCAGCCGTTTGATCCACGATCCATCCATAAGCATAGGCGTAAGAGGATCCGAACATGTTCGTTGCAGGGGTAAAGAGTCGTTGAGTTAACGATGCCGGCAATAAAGCATTGTTCTGAAGCGCTTGGATCCACAACCGCAAATCGCGCACCGAACTGGTGATTCCGCCAGCGGCAAACAGCAGCGAATTATGAAAGGAAAATACGGGAATAGGGACCGGAACGATGGTGTCGTACCCCGTGCTTGATGTCGGATTCGAAGGTCCGGGACGGTACTGCGATTGCGTCATGTCTAAGGGAGCAAAGATATGTTTTTGGAGAAAATCACTATAGCTTTGCCCGGAAACGACCTCTACAATATGGCCTAACAAGACGTAATTGGAATTGCTGTAGGCATAGGCAGAGCCGGGGGAAAATGCTAAGGGCTTGTCCTGAAAGCAGGCGATAAGGTCCTGGGGCGAAAACAGTTGATCTTTGCTGGTGCTTGGTTGATAGGCGCCTGACTTGGTATTGTATCGTCTGAACAATAAATCATTCAGGTAATTGGGAATACCGGAGGACATGCTTAACAACTGATGCAGGGTGATGCGATCGCCGTTCGGATAATCGGGGAGGTAATGGGCAATCGGATCATGGAGGTGCAGCCGCCCTTGAGCCTGGAGGAGAAGAATCGCCACAGCCGTGAACGACTTGGTGAGCGACCCAATCCGATAGGTCGTCGAAGGCGTGTGAAGCGTTTGTTCCGTGTCATCAGCAAATCCATAGCCACGCTGAAATAGAATGCGATGCTTATGCTGCACCGAAACATATCCACTAAACTGACGGAAGGCTTTCAATCGGCGATGCAATTGGTTCTTTTTTCTTCGGTATGTAAGCATATGGTTCTCTCCTTTTGCTGTACCAACATTTCCATTTTTTCTCAATAACAAGAAAAAATCAAGCGATTCTTCTAGTAAACGAAGGAGTAGAAGAGCTTGTCGCTTAGATAGGAAAAAGGAATAAACATAAAAAGGCTAACGATGCCTTATGACTAACAACCAACAAAGACTATCGATTTCTGTTATACCAATGAAATCAGAAAAAGGATGCTAAAGTAATGATCAACTAGATGTAATCGAAGATGCGAAGAAGGAAGGAGTGTACTTCTTTGATAAACATAAGAGTATTAGAGCCTGCAGAACAACCGCCGATGGATCTCTTGTTATCGGCAGC
>NZ_JBQOJA010000044.1:0-17010 GCF_054971385.1 Marinococcus tarijensis
CCTTCCACACGCCGGTGGAATACCGAACGGCAGAAGGCTAGGTGCTTTATCTTGTCTCATATTTCTAGGTCAGTGCACATACGACGTTGGGGGTGTTTTTTCCTGTCTCATATTATGGGGTCACTCTACATACGACGTTGGGGGTGTTTTTTCCTGTCTCATATTATGGGGTCACTCTAATGCTGAGCAGGGGCTTTCTTTAATTATATATCGCTTTTTACGTGCCGCAGTAAGTGCGGTAGGGAACAAGCGTGGGAGCGGGCGGTGTTGTATATTTTTCCTGTTCCGTAGTGTGGGCATAGGGTTCTGAAAGTACTTTCAGAAGCTGATTCATGACGCTGTAATCTTCATTTTTTTCGGCAGCTTCAATTGCTTCTTCCACATGATGGTTCCTCGGAATGACCGCCGGGTTATAGTCACGCATCAGCTGGCGCGAAGAGCTTTCAGATTCGTCCTGCCTGCTGAGACGTTCCAGCCATTGTGCTCTCCAGGAAACAAATCTGTTGTCTGTAAACAGCCCGGAGTTGTCCAGCGTGTTAAAGGTAAGGGCACGGAAGGTGTTAGTGTAATCAGCTTCGTGTTCCTCCATAAGATGGAGAAGATCTGTAATAAGTGCTTCGTCTCCCGCTTCTTCCGTGAAAAGACCTAGTTTTGCACGCATGCCCTGCAGCCAGTATTCATTAAACTGTTCAGGGAAACGGGAGATTTCCGCCTGCGCGAGCTCGACAGCTTTTTCCTGACTTTCGTCAATTAATGGTACGAGGGCTTCGGCAAACCGGGAAAGATTCCATTCTGCCATAATTGGCTGTCTTCCGTAGGCATAGCGGCCGCGTGCATCAATTGAACTGAATACCGTCTTTGGATCATAGCTGTTCATAAAAGCACATGGGCCGTAATCGATGGTTTCTCCGCTGAGAGCCATATTATCGCTGTTCATTACGCCGTGGATAAAGCCGGCAAGCTGCCATTTTGCAATTAAGGAAGCCTGGCGTGTAACAACTTCCCGGAGCAGCGTCAGATACGGATTTTCTGTCTCCCGGGATTTTGGATAATGCCGGCTGATCGTGTAGTCGGCAAGGGCCCGCAGGTCATTCATCGATCCGCGGTTCAGGGCATATTCAAACGTGCCGACGCGAAGGTGGCTTGAGGCCGTACGTGTTAATACTGCACCGGTCAGAACACTTTCGCGAAAGACAGGTTCCCCGGTTGTGACTACGGCAAGACTCCGGGTGGTTGGTATGCCAAGCGCATGCATCGCTTCACTGATAATATACTCGCGAAGCATCGGGCCAAGAGCGGCCCGTCCGTCCCCGCCGCGTGAATAAGGCGTGCGGCCGGATCCTTTCAGCTGAATATCGACTCTGTGCCCATCCGGCGTTATTTGTTCCCCGTGAAGCAGGGCGCGCCCGTCCCCAAGCATCGTAAAATGGCCAAATTGATGACCAGCATAAGCCTGGGCAAGCGGCAGGCCGTTTTCCGGCGTTTTGCTGCCTGCAAGTATTTGCACGCCTTTCTCCTCTTTTAATGCCTCACTGTCGAGACCGAGAGAGTCAGCAAGCTGTTCGTTCAGTATAATCAGCTCCGGGTTCTGAGCCGGATCAGGGGTGGTTTTGGAAAAAAAGGTTTGCGGAAGGGTGGCGTAGCTGTGTTCGAGCTGCCAGCCTGCTTGTTTTACAGTGTTTTTGTCAGCCATAAAGACTCCTTTAAAATATATTTTTAAAACGCAGCAAGCTATATCGGACGAATCATTATTATCAAGGTTACATCTTCATTATACAGGCCTTCGTCCCGGCACTTCAAATCTTAAGATGTAAAGTTCATACATATAAAAACGCTTCCTGCATTCAGCAGAAAGCGCGAATATTTAACTGTCCTGATTAGAAATGGTTATACGTCTTTATGATGGAACGGACATTTTCCTTCTATCGGCTTAATGTCGTCTCCAATGAAAAACTGCTTCCACTCATTGTGCGTTGGGTCGCCGAAATGACTGATATCCGGGTGGGTGGGAAGGTTGTCCCATTTTTCCACGCGCGAACGCACCTTCTCTCTCGACATGATGCCGCCTTTTTCAGTGCCCTCGAGGCCCTCAAAAATAGCCCGGGGCTGAAAGCCGAGAATCAAACTGTTACCCAGATCTCTCGTTTTCCGCTGTTTATAGGCCGGAGCGTTACCGAAAACAAAAACCGCCTCGCCGGCAAAATGGTAATCCCACAGAAAATGATCAGGATCCTTTGGCTTGTCTCCCGGCCAGCTGTACCGGTCCTGTTCATGCAGATGCTGCAGAACGTCCCAGAAATAAGAACGATAATAATCGACGGACTGCTCGCGTGTTTCCGGCTCGACGAAAAGGAAAAGCCCGTGCCGGGTAAAGGGCGGTTCATTCATTAAATGCAGAAAGCTTTCAAGCACGCCGCCAAGGTGATCCCACTGATCATGAGTAATATAAGAGTAGCGGAGCTCTCCTTTTCGCTGGGCTTTCATGCCAAAAAAGCAGGGGAACTCCGGGTTGGTTACAACACGCTTAAAGGTCTGGTACTCCTCCTGCAGCCAGGAGGGAAGCTCGTTGGACGTTTCCATGTCCTCCTTCGTCAGCAGGTAAGGGCTGTTTGTTTTTAACATACTGCTGCTCCTTTCATTCAAAAAATCAAGGACGCCTGCCCGGTTTAAAAAAGCCTTCAGCCAATGCAGCATGATTGCCGGCTGAAAGCTTAAATAAAAAGGTTTAGCTGCTGCTGTTCTCCACGGCATTGGTAAGCGTATTAAATTCCTCGTCGCTCAGTTTGATGCCGGCTGCAGCAATATTATCTTCAAGGTGGCTTACTGTGGACGTTCCGGGAATTGGCAGGATAACGTCAGAGCGCTTCAACAGCCATGCAAGCGCAAGCTGGGCTGGTTTCGCATTGTGTTCCTCTGCCAGCTGGGCGAGCGGCCCGCCCTCCTGGGCCAGTTCCCCGGTAGCAAGAGGGAACCACGGGATAAAGGCAATGTTATTATCCGTACAATAGTCGAGCATTTCTTCGGATTCACGATTGGCCAGATTATAGCGGTTTTGCACAGAAGCAATGGAAGCTACCTTTTGCGCTTCTTTAAATTGCTCTGTATTCACTTCACTGAGTCCAATGTGACGGATTTTTCCTTCCTCCTGCATTTTTTTGAGCTCGCCTACCTGATCTGCAATCGGCACTTCAGGGTCTACCCGGTGCAGCTGCATAAGGTCGATGCGTTCAAGGCCCAGATCCATCAGGTTCAGCTCCACCTGCTGACGCAGGTATTCCGGACGTCCCACCGGGCGCCAGTCATTCGGGCCTGCACGGGTGAGGCCGACCTTTGTCGCGACCGTCATGTCGTCATTATAGGGATGAAGAGCTTCTTTAATGAGGCGGTTGGCTGTGAACGGGCCGTAGGCATCTGCCGTATCAATAAAGTTCACTCCGAGCTCTGATGCACGGCGGAGCACACGGACGGCTTCATCAGGATTGGACGGTTCCTTCCATACTCCTTCACCTGTCAGCTGCATGGCTCCGTACCCTAGACGGTTTACTTCTATATCGCCGCCGATCCGGAATGTTCCGGCCTGATCTGCGGTAATGTTTGAATTACTCATATATGATCCTCCTTCGATGAAAACAAAAGTTTGTACACCTTGTTTATCATACCCGGACCGGCTCCTTTTTAATCAAATGCCTTTTTTCGAAGCATAAAAGCCGGCTGGAAATATTTTATATTAAATAAGATGCTAGAAAGGAAGTTTCCAGGCAGGCACGTAAAGGTATAGAACAGAAGACGCATGAAATTGTTCTTAAGTATAGAGAATAATATTCAGCTACAGAAGGGCGTGTAATGAATGAATTCTTCATGGATTGAGATTAACGTAAAGGCTGTACGCAATAACATTCATCAAATTAAAAACCGGATGCCGGATAAATTTTTTGCAGGTATCGTTAAAAGTAATGCCTACGGGCACGGACTGGTTCCGATGGCCAGGTACATTGAAAACGAAGTTGATTATTTAGCGGTGGGGGTCGAGGAAGAAGGTATTGAACTGCGAAACAACGGGGTGAAAGCACCTATATTAATCCTGGGTCCTTATTTTGACGCGGAGCACGTCATTGATTACAGCTTAACGCCTACTGTTGATACGATCGAAAAAATGAAAAAATTAGACAGGGCAGCACAGAAAAAAAACGCAGGACAGTATCCCTTTCATTTAAAAATTAATATTTCTTTAAACCGTTTCGGTCTGGATGAAAAAGATTTAAGCTCATTCATGGAAGCGTATCAAGCGTTAAAATCAGTGAAGATGGAAGGCGTTTATTCTCATTTTGCTGCCAATAGGCATGCAGAAAAAATCACTGCCCAGAGTGACTGTTTAAAGCAGTGTGTAGAAATCATAACGAAAATTTATGGGAGTCATCCTGCGTATATACACATGGCCAACAGCTCGATAGCCGTCAAATACCCCGATCTTGGCTTTAATATGATTCGTATCGGCAATGCCATGTTCGGTCAGGCAGCGAGCAGAAACGGCCTGCGTTTTGAAGAAACGTTTGAGCTTAAAACACCTCTTCTCGAAACGCGTGAAGTAAAAACAGGGAGCATGGCGGGGTACGGAGATAACAGACCGCTGAATAAGCCGGTCACTGTCGGACTCATTCCACTTGGAGAAGCACATGGTTTTAATTTTGCCCGTGAGCACCAGTCCGATACGTTGAAAAAGCTGATCTTTAACATCCTCCGCAATGTTCGCTCCTATGTTCGGCCGCCAGCGAAAATATTCTGGGGCGAACAGCCTGTTTCGGTCGTCGGGAAGCCCAGCTCGCAGTTTTCCCTGGTGGATGTGACAGGGAAAACAGTCAATGAAGGTGACGCTTTAACAGCAAGAGTTTCGATCATGAATGTGCAGGAATCTATTGAACGAAAATATATAGAATAATAGTAAGAAAGCCCGCAGCTGCCAGAGAAAGGCGGCTGCGGGCTTTTTTTATGAATGTATCAGCTGCTCAAGCACAAAAGCATTTTCTGCGAGTCCGTCGGAAGGCCAGCTTCTTCCCTCGAGGAGTCCAAGGGAGAGCGACTGCATGCCGGTAATGTAATAATTATCTGCGATGGTTTCGCTGTAGGATTCCCCGCTTTCGAGTTCGATAGAAACTCTGCACGGTTGTTCTGTCGGAACAAACGCCTGGTGGGCTTTCAAAATGCCTTTCGTGCCTACTACTTCGTATTCGTTGCGAAGAGCAGCATTCATGCCTGAATCAAAATGGGCGAGCCGGCCGTCGGAAAAAGTGAGTACACCTGCTGCAGCCCAATCACTGTTTTCGTTTTCATGAAACGAATAAGAAGCGCTCGCATGCGCCGGTTCCCCCATAACCTGACGAATGGCGTGAATGCAGTAGCAGCCGACATCATACAGGCTGCCGCCGCCGTCAGCCTGGGAGTGAAGACGAATGTTGCCTTCGGTATGCTGCAGCGGAAAAGTAAACGATGAGCGCATTGTCATCACGTCTCCGATCGCATTGCCTGCAAGCATTTTTTGTACAAGCTGGTGCTGGGGATGGAAGCGGTACATAAATGCTTCCATAAACTGAACGCCGTGCTCTTCGCAGGCGTTTTTTATTTCCCGGGCATCCGCCTGGGTCAGGGCTGCGGGCTTTTCGCATAACACATGCTTCTGCTTCCGGGCAGCTTTAATGCTCCATTCTTTGTGGAGATGGTTGGGCAGAGGAATGTAGACCGCATCGATGTCCGGGTCTTCAAGCAGGTCATCATAGCTTTGGTACACCTTCGGAATACGAAAGGCTTCGGCGAGTTCCTCTGCTTTGCCGCTGCCGCTTGCGATCGCATGAGCTTCGGCATTTTCCGTGTGCTGCAGGGCAGGCAGCATTTGTCTTCTGGCGATATCGGCCGTGCCTAAAATGCCCCATCGGATAGATTTCATCAAAAATCCTCCTAATTAATTACAAAATTCAATCCCGTGCCCACATTGTACACTATTGTGGTAAAAACTGCCTCTCCGTCAGAAATAAGCGGGAGAACTGCTGGTTAAAATACTCCCTGCAGCAGAAGAGCAATTGCCAGGAAACCTCCACAGAGAACCGTGCTTTTAATCGAAGCGCCCATGAGTGGTCCGTAGGATTCAGAAGGGTTGGTATTTTCGAGTGCAGCATAGGCCTTTACGAGCGGCCAGGCAGAAACAATGGCAAACAGCGCGTACCAGGGGAGCGCTCCAACGAAAATACCCAGGGGGATCGTAAGCATGGCAAGAAAGGTAAAGGCTTTTGAAAGAAGCAGTCCCTTCTTTTCTCCAAGAACAACCACAAGCGTATTTTTGCCGGAATCCCGGTCGGCTCTCCAGTGAAGAAAATGATGATTGTAAAGCACCATTGTGGTTAATATGCCAATCGGCAGAGAGAGAAAAAATGTCCGGACGTCAAAAAATCCCGTCTGCACGTAATAGCTGCCGACTACGGGAAGCACCCCGAACGAAAGCAGAATAGCGATTTCACCGTATCCTTTGCCCCGGTAGCCGAACTTAAAGGGAGGGGCCACATAAAAATAAGCAAGCAGCCCGCCGAAGGCCGCAAGAATCAAAAGCGGCCACCCCCTGGCGATACTTAAAATAACACCGCATAAAAGGGCCAGGGCCAAAAACGCCCACGTAACAAACGCGAATGTTTCTTCAGAAACCCGGCCTCCTGTCAGCATGCCGGAATTGGTGGAAACGTCGTTTGCCGTATCCTGTGCTTTTGTATCGACACCGTTACGGTAGTCCCATAAATCATTCACCATATTGGAAAACAGGTGGGCGCTGAATGCCCCGGCCAGGGTAATAACAAACCAATGCGGCTCAAAGACTCCGTTCCATGCATAAGCCCCGAGCGCCCCTAACAGGACCGGCATAAGCATGACAGACAAAAAACTCGCCCGGGCTGCTTCCAGCCAAAAAGAAATTGTATGTTTCATAAGCATCGTCCTTTCTGCGCGAAATAAACATAAAGAAGTGAAATAAAACTGCCTATGAATTATATCAAAAAGAAAAGTAAAACACCTGATTGGAGTGTTACGTTTAATGTCCTCTCTTAATGATTTAATTTACTATTTATCAAGATGTTAATTAACACTGGAAGCAAGTTGACAGGTTGTATTTTCAGAAAATAGATAACTTATGTTGAAAACGAATAGGTATATAACCCGAAGATATTTCACTTCCAGGAAATGATTAGATAAAGTTTATTGTAAACGGTTACAAAAAGGAGGAGTTTATTTGAAAGCATTAACGAGATTCTCAACCAGTTTAGTACAGCGCTATCTGCCGGATCCTTTTCTTTTTGTTCTTATTTTGACTATTGCAGTTTTTTTACTGGGATTGTTTCTTACACCTAGTACCCCAATCAATATGGTTACTTACTGGGGAGAAGGCTTTTGGGACCTATTAGAATTTGCGATGCAGATGGTTCTTGTATTAGTAACGGGGTATGTTCTTGCTAGCAGTCCTTTTTTTAATCGTTTGCTTAAAAGAACTGCTTCGATAGCTAAAACGCCAGGGCAAGCTATAGTGTTGGTAACTATAGTAGCCTTGACAGCTAGTTGGATTAATTGGGGTTTTGGTCTAGTCATAGGAGCTTTGTTTGCAAAAGAACTAGCGAGACAAGTAACCAAAGTGGACTATCGCTTGTTAATTGCCAGTGCATATAGTGGGTTTATAGTCTGGCATGGAGGTCTTGCCGGTTCCATCCCTTTAACAGTTGCGACCCCGGATAACGTTTCAGAGGATATAATTGGTCTAATATCAACAAATCAAACAATTTTTTCTGCCTTTAACATAGCTATTGTGGCTTCACTTTTTATCGTTGTCCCTATTGTTAATAGGGTAATGATGAATCAAAAAGATGCTGTAACTATAGATCCAACACTGCTAGAGGATAATAATGCAGCAACAACTCTGTCTTCATTTGAAACCTGGACACCGGCCGAAAAACTGGAAAACAGCAGATGGTTTGCCATGATTATAGGAGGTTTTGGATTAGTTTTTCTAGTGTACTATTTCTTCACGAATGGGTTTCAATTAGATTTAAATATTGTGAATTTTATGTTCTTAACACTAGGGATTTTGTTTCATGGGACTCCCAAAAACTTTTTAAACAGTGTAGCAGATGCTGTGAAAAATGCTGGAGGAATTATTATTCAATTTCCATTCTATGCAGGCATTATGGGGATGATGGTTACCTCTGGTCTTGCAGTACAAATCTCAGAATGGTTTATAGCATTTTCCACAGAAGCAACATTTCCACTTTTTTCTTTTCTTAGTGCCGGCATAGTTAATTTCTTTGTACCCTCAGGGGGAGGGCAATGGGCTGTTCAAGCTCCTATTATGCTTGAAGCTGGAGCAGCACTTGATGTTGATCCAGCTAAAACAGTAATGTCCGTTGCTTGGGGAGATGCTTGGACGAACATGATACAGCCATTTTGGGCTTTGCCGGCGCTTGCCATTGCCGGTTTACGTGCTAGAGACATTATGGGATTTTGTGTATGGATTCTGGTTATTAGCGGGATTGTTATCGGTGCGGGTTTGACTTTTTTATAAAAGCGAATAAAGTTTAAAGATTTTCTTTCACTATTACGTAAAAGTATCTCCCACAAAAGCGATCCACGCCTGGGCGGCCTGCGTCTGGTAGCTGTGCTTGCGCCAGATGAGGGCGAGCCGCCAGTGCAGTAAATCATCGGCCACAGTGAGCACAGAAACATTTCTGGTGTCCGCTTTATGGACAACGGTTTCAGGAAGGAGGGCAATGCCCAGACCTGCCATGGCACTTTCAAACAAAAAGTCCCACTGGGAGCTTTCATAAAGAATGTCGGGCTCGAATCCCGCCTCGATGCATGACTCGAAGACCCGGTCGTACAGGGAAAACCCCTGCTGAAACATTAAAAAGGATTCATGCTTTAAATCCTTCATTTGTATACTTTCGCGGCCGGCAAGCCGGTGGTTCACCGAGGTTATAGCAAGGATTTTCCGGTCGATGATCTGGCGAACCTCAAACTGTTCGTCATCGACGGGAAGAATGGCTACACCTACATCAATATTTCCTTCAAGCAGAGACCGCTCCATAATTTTCGCGCCTTCTTCGACAATATGCATACTGGCTTCGGGATAAGCTCTGCGAAAGCCGGCAATGATCCCGGGGAAAAAGCTGGAGCCGATGACGGGAGGCAGCCCGAATGTAAAGCTGCCTTTTTTATGCAGCTTGATTTCTTCTGCTTCCTGCCATAAGTCCTCTGCGCTGCGAAGTACCTTCTGGGCGTGCTGGCGGATGATTTCCCCTTCTTTCGTTACGAAAAGGTGACGGGTGGAGCGGTCGAGCAGACGGAGGCCGATTTCTTCCTCAAGCTGATGAATTGTTTTGCTTAAGGCGGGCTGGGAAATATGAAGCTTCTCGCTGGCCCGCGAAAAGCTTAGTTCTTTGCATACTTCGAGGAAAAAACGAAGCTGTTTAATATCCATGAAGCACCTCTTATTCCATTTAGTAATAAATTTATATTATTTATCTATTTTACCTATGAAAGCGCTTTTAGTAAAGTGGAAGCACCAATTAAAGAACTGAAAGGGGTTCATACAATGACGAAGGTACAGACGTCTTTTGAAGAGAGCGTAGACCGCATTCAGGAAGGCGATACCCTGATTGTCGGGGGCTTCGGCCTGTGCGGTATACCAGAAAAAGCCATTCAGGCCCTGGCTGCCAAGGGAACGAAAAATTTAACAGTAGTCAGCAATAACTGCGGTGTCAACGACTGGGGCCTGGGGCTGCTGCTGGAAAATAAACAGATTAACAAAATGGTGGCTTCCTACGTGGGAGAAAATAAGATTTTTGAAGAGCAGTACCTGAGTGGAGAACTAGAAGTGGAACTCGTGCCTCAAGGGACACTCGCGGAGCGTATCCGGGCAGGCGGCGCGGGTATTCCCGGCTTTTACACCCCGACTGGTGTAGGCACTCCGATTGCCGAAGGCAAAGAGCATAAAGTTATTGGCGGCAGACAGTGCATCCTTGAAGAAGCCATCCAGGGGGATGCGGCTCTTGTGAAGGCATGGAAGGGAGATGCCTACGGGAATCTTATTTACCAGAAGACCGCCCGTAATTTTAATCCACTGGCAGCAGCGGCAGGTAAATTTACAATCGCAGAGGTGGAAGAACTGGTTGACGTCGGTGAACTCGATCCGGACTTTATTCATACGCCAAGTCTGTATGTTCAGCATCTTCTTGTCGGCACATCGTATGAAAAGCGTATCGAACGAAAAACGGTCCAGCAGGCCTAAAAGGAGGAGGAAGACAATGAGCAGTCAAAGAGAAAACATTATACAACGGGCGGTAAAAGAAGTCGAAGACGGCACGATTGTAAATCTGGGCATTGGCATGCCGACAATGATTGCCAACTACATTCCGGAAGAAAAAAATATATTTCTGCATTCTGAAAACGGCCTGCTCGGCATCGGGCCTTATCCAGCGGAGGAAGACGTGGATGCAGATCTGATTAATGCCGGTAAAGAGACAGTGACAGTGAAGCAGGGAGGTTCATTCTTTGATAACGCGGAATCCTTTGCTATGATTCGCGGCGGCCATATTGATCTCGCGATTCTCGGGGGCATGGAGGTTTCGGGACAGGGAGATCTTGCGAACTGGATGATTCCCGGAAAAATGGTCAAAGGCATGGGCGGTGCGATGGATATCGTGCAGGGAGCGCAAAAAGTAGTGATCATCATGACCCACACGAATAAAGACGGAGAATCGAAAATCCGTACCGAATGCGCTCTGCCGCTGACCGGCGAAAAGGTAGTGGACCGGTTAATTACAGATATGGCTGTCTTTGATTTCACGCCGTCGGGCATGGTGCTAAGGGAAGTATTAAACGGAGCTGACATAAAAACAGTGGAGCAGTATACAGAAGCTTCTTTTACAATTGATGAAGCACTGACAGACCGGGAGGGAAAACAATGAAAACAGAAGAGGTTCTGCTTGGCGGAGCGGTACGAACTCCGGTTGGCGGCTTTATGGGCAGCTTAAAGGATGTACCGACTGTAGATCTGGGGGCGCTTGTGATTGAAGAAGCGCTTGAACGTGCCGGTATTCCGAAGGAAGAAGTAGATGAAGTTATTATGGGAAACGTGCTGCAGGCAGGTCTTGGCCAGAACCCGGCAAGGGTCGCTTCTTTAAAGGCCGGTCTTTCTGAAAACGTACCTGCAATGACCATTAATAAAGTATGCGGGTCCGGCTTGAAGGCTGTCCACCTGGCGGCACAGGCCGTACTGACCGGTGATGCGGATATCGTCATTGCCGGCGGGATGGAAAACATGAGTCAGGCTCCTTACCTGCAGATGAACGCGCGCAGCGGCTTTGGGATGGGGAACCAGAAGTTGGTTGACAGCATGCTCCATGACGGACTGATGTGTGCTGTGGAAAACTATCATATGGGTGTGACAGCTGAAAACATTAACCATGAGTACGGCTTTACACGAGAAGAACAGGACACGTTCGCCGCAGCCAGTCAGCAGAAGGCCACGGCAGCCCGGGATAATGGATTGTTCAAAGAGGAAATTGTGGCTGTCCACGTACCTCAGCGAAAAGGAGAGCCCCTCGAGGTGTTGGAGGATGAACACATTCGAAGCGGCACCACGGTGGAAAAGCTGAAAAAATTAAAGCCGGCGTTCCAAAAGGACGGAAGCGTGACTGCGGGAAACGCCTCCGGTATTAACGACGGAGCCGCAGCCGTTATTGTTATGAGCGGAAAGAAAGCAAAAGAGCTGGGCATTAAAGGCATGGCCCGGATCACCGGCAATGCAAGTGCAGCCGTGGATCCGAGCGTGATGGGGCTGGGGCCGGTTCCGGCGATCCGAAAGGCTCTGAATAAAGCTTCTGTTTCGATGGAAGATATCGATCTGATTGAAGCAAACGAAGCGTTTGCCGCCCAATCACTTGCGGTACAGAGAGATTTGAATATTGATTCAGAAAAGCTGAACGTAAACGGCGGGGCAATCGCGTTAGGCCACCCGATTGGGGCAAGCGGCACAAGAATTTTTGTGACCCTGCTTCATCAGATGAAACGCCAGCAGGCAGATGCAGGACTGGCAGCATTATGCATCGGAGGCGGCCAGGGTGTGGCTACCGTGGTAGAAAGAATTTAAACAAGTGCCTTATATAAGCAAAGGGAAACATCTCCGGGTCGTCACCGCTGATTGGCTGCCGGAGGTGTTTTTTCGTTAAATAAAGGTTCTGAAACTATTGAAAAAATTCGCAGGACCGTTACTATTTAATCAGAAATGTCAACCGCGATAACGGGGTGGAAATGATGATGAAACATTTAGAAGGCCTGGAGCATATTTACGACATATTGTTTGGCAGTCTGCACCATTGTGTGGTCATTGTTGATGAACAGGGAATTATTTCGTATATGAATGAATGCTATTACGATTTTCTCGGCACCAGTCGCAAAAATGCGGTCGGGCGTCACGTAACTGATGTGATTGAAAACACGCGCATGCATATCGTAGTGGCTTCCGGGAAAGCGGAAAAAGCAAATATGCAGTACATTAGAGGCAACTATATGATTGCCGACCGCGTGCCTTTATACGACGGCGGCCGTATTATCGGCGCTCTGGGGCTGGTCATGTTCCGGGACAGAAAAGAATGGACGGAGATGAACCAGCATATTAAAACATTAATGCTGGAGCTCGAATCGTATCAAAAGCAGGTGGAGCAGCTGAACGGAACATCTTATTCCCTGCACGATGCGCTCAGCGTGTCCCCGGAGATGGAAGAGGTAAAAAGAAATGTACGTAAAGTAGCTTCAAGCGATGTATCTGTCCTTTTGCGGGGAGAAACGGGGACCGGAAAAGAATTGTTTGCCCAGGGGCTGCATAAGCTGAGTGAAAGAAGCATGAAGCCTTTCGTGAAAGTAAATTGCGCAGCGATACCGGCGGATCTGCTTGAGTCTGAGCTGTTTGGCTATGAGGAGGGAGCTTTTACCGGCGCGAAAAAAGGAGGCAAACCGGGGAAATTCCAGCTGGCTGACCAGGGGACCATTTTTCTGGACGAGATTGGGGATATGCCGCTGAATACCCAGGTGAAAATTCTTCGTGTGCTTCAGGAGGGAGAGCTTGAGCCGCTTGGTGCACAAGGACCCCGGCAGGTGGACGTGCGGGTGGTTGCTGCTACTAATCAGCCACTCGAACAGCTGATAGAAAAGCAGCAGTTCCGGGAGGATCTGTACTACCGGATCAACGTTATCTCGTTTACAATACCTTCCCTGCGTGAGCGGCCGGAGGATATTCCTCTGCTCAGCAAATTTATACTCCAAAAAGTTACAGGAAGATTGGGCAAACGAATTACGGTGTTCGATCAGCAGGTGCTTGACCGCTTTTTGGTTTACTCGTGGCCGGGCAATGTACGGGAACTCGAAAATACAATTGAGGCAGCTGTTCATCTTGCCGAAGGAGAAGCAATCCAGCTGAGTGATCTTCCGGGACGTGTGACGGAGGCGGGGCAGGTAAGCCGGAAGAGCGGAATAAAACCGTTGAAACAAGTAATTGCTGAAGCAGAAAAGGAAGCGGTAAAGCAGGCGCTGAAGAAAGCGGAAGGAGATAAGCGGACAGCCTGTGAGCTGCTTGGAATAGGAAAATCCAATCTCTACAATAAAATCATGAAATACAACCTGGAATAAAAGCGGGTTTTCCAGGTTTGCGGAAGCCATTCCATTGTTTTGGAATGGTTTTCTTTTTTTGAGCGTAACTCATGAAAGAATACGTTAGCGACGGGTTTCGGAGCAAAAAGTTTTCAAGCAGATGTTGGCACGTTTTTTGCAAATATATAAGATGAGAACGAATTTAAAATGAAATTCGTTTTGTAAGCGATTACTTAAAAACATAATCAGGAGTGATACACATGGTTCAAGGAAGAGTGGTCTTTATCACAGGTGCAGCGAGCGGCATCGGACTTGCAATCGGAAAAGCCTTTGCCCGGAAAGAGGCGAAGGTAGTACTGACAGATATTGATCAAAATAAAGTACAAGCTGCTGCCAGGGAGATTGAAGATGAAGGATTCACCTGCATCGGACTGGCCTGCGACGTTACCAATGAAGACGCAGTGGACGATGCTTTTGCAAAAACGCTTCAAGTGTTTGGCCGGGTGGATATTCTCATTAACAATGCCGGAATGCAGTACGTGGCTAAGCTTGAGGATTTTCCAACCGAAACATTTGAAAAAATGACTAAAATTATGCTGACGGCGCCTTTTTCCATGATCAAAAAAGCAGTTCCGATCATGAAGGAACAAAAGCACGGCCGCATCATTAACATGTCGTCAATCAACGGTGTGATCGGCTTTGCCGGAAAAGCGGGATATAACAGCGCAAAGCATGGATTGATCGGTCTAACAAAAGTAGCAGCATTAGAGGGGGCAGAGCATGGCATCACGGTAAATGCTCTCTGTCCGGGCTACGTGGATACGCCGCTCGTCCGTAATCAGCTGGAGGATCTGGCAGCAGACCGTGGCGTTACTCTGGAAAAAGTACTGGAGGAGGTTATCTATCCGCTCGTTCCGCAGAAGCGTCTGCTCGATCCCCAGGAAGTAGCAGACTATGCTTTATTTTTAGCCGGGGATCAGGCGAAAAGCGTAACCGGGCAGAGCGTATTGATTGATGGAGGCTATACGGCACAATAGTCTGCGCCTGTTTATGATAGAAAAGGAGGAAAAAGCATGCTTGGGATTTTATTGGGCTTAATTACATTAATGGTCCTCGCTTATCTGGGATGGTCCATCATCTGGGTAGCTCCGGTGGCAGCAGGCATTGTAGCGCTGACTGGAGGGCTCAACCTGCTTGATGCATATACGGGCACATACATGAGCGGATTTGTCGATTTCGCGCAAAGCTGGTTACCGGTGTTCATGCTCGGGGCTGTCTTTGGAAAATTGATGGAGGACACCGGGATGGCTCGTTCTGTTGCTGTAGCGCTGACAAAGCTGATTGGCACGAATCGTGCGATTTTAGGCGTCCTGGCGGCTTCGGCAGTACTTACATACGGCGGTGTCAGTCTGTTCGTTGTTATTTTCGCTGTATACCCGCTTGCTCTTTCTTTATTCCGAGAAGCAGATATCAGCCGCCGGCTGTTGCCGCCGACTGTGGCTTTAGGGGCGTTTACGTTTACAATGACGGCACTGCCGGGAACGCCGCAGATTCAAAACCTGATCCCTATCGAGTATTTTCGTACAAGTGCCACAGCCGCGCCGTTAATGGGCATCATTGCGGCACTGGTGATGGCGGTGGGGGGCTATCTCTATTTGCGGTGGCGTGAAAAGCAGATGACGGCTAAAGGAGAGCGTTTCACCGAACCAAAGGATAAGAGCATGATGGAAAAAGAAGAGAAAGCCCCGCCGTTCATGCTGTCGATACTTCCGCTGATCACAGTGCTTTTAACACTGAATCTTCTCGGATGGGACATTGTAGTGGCACTTCTGACAGGCATAGTACTTATTATGCTCCTTAACCTGACTAAATTTAAAAAGTTTGTGCCTGCTGTTAACGGAGGAGCAAGCGGCTCCGTGCTTGCCATTATTAATACGAGTGCAGCTGTTGGTTTTGGCAGTGTAGTACGGAAGGTTCCGGGGTTTGATCAGTTAACCTCATTATTGATGGGAGTGCGCGGCAATCCGTTAATTTCCGAAGCCATAGCTGTTAACATCCTGGCCGGGTCGACAGGGTCGGCTTCCGGCGGGATGGGGATTGCGCTCGAAGCGCTTGGTGAAGAATACTACCAGATAGCGATGAATACAGGGATTGATTCCGAGGCATTTCACCGTATTGCTTCGCTTTCTTCAGGCGGGCTCGATGCCCTTCCACACAACGGGGAGGTACTGACGCTTTTAACGATTACAGGCATGAGCCATAAAGAGAGCTATAAGGATATTTTCGTTGTCGCTGTATTGATTCCGATCATCTCCGTGATTGTCGTTATTCTGCTGAACACGATCGGGATTCTGTAATCAAAGAAAAAGATAATTTTTACGGAGAATTTATGCAATTAAATATAGTTATACTGAAAGTCGTATGCCCCAGGATAGTATGCAGCCTGCCGCTGCTGGCTAAATGGTTAAAATAGAAAAAATCCGCCCGGTTCATGCTTGCTGTGAACCGGGCGGGTTTTGTATTTTGATATATGATTAAAGCAATTCAGCCTTCGATTAAAGGAGTGAGCGTGGTGTAGTGGTAATCAGGAGGCACCTGCAGCTCTTCGGTTGGCTGCTCACTGCGGTTGATCCAGGCCGTAGTAAAACCAAACGCTTTAGCGCCGCTGATGTCCCAGCCATTGCTTGATAGAAAGGTAATTTCATGTCGGGGCGCACCCGCAGTATCTAACACAAGCTGATAAGAAGCCGGAGAAGGCTTGAATTGTTTAATGTCATCAACACTAATAATGTAATCGAGGTATTCATTTACCCCGGCCTGTTCCAGCAGTGGCTCAAGCATGTCTCTTGACCCGTTACTAAATACGATCAGAGTGGCAGACTGGTCTTTCAGCTTCTGCAGAACGTGCAGGCTTTCTTCAAATAGCGATAAATGATTGTAGGCCTTCATCAGCTTTTGCTCGGTTTCCTCTGTCCAGTCAACGTGATGGGCAGCCAAAGAGAACCGCAGCGCATCTTTTGTAACAGAGGAAAAGGGCACGTATTTCCCCATCGCCTGGCGGAGAAAGGAGTACTGAATCTGCTTTTGTCTCCAAAGCTGTCCGATGCTTTCTCCCTGGCCGGGAAAATGCTCCTCGCAGGTGGCATCGAGCGATTGAATATTAAACAGTGTTCCGTAAACGTCAAAGGCAAAAATGGTGTTTGCAGACATCGAAAAGCTCCTTTCTAATTTATATTTTTGAAGTACAAATATTTGAAAGACGGGTGGGGCTGTCCCAAAAATAGGACAGCCCCCCTTTTCTATGCGCAAACAAAGAAAGAGATCATCCTTGAATGATATGGT
>NZ_JBQOJA010000045.1:0-15969 GCF_054971385.1 Marinococcus tarijensis
TCTCAGCCTGCGGATTCGCCTGGAAACCGGAAACCATCGACGACAACTCGTCAAGTCCATATTTTGGTGAAGAGCCTTAAAAGAGGGAACACTGCTCAAGTGTTGCCGTTCAAACGAACAGGGCAACTTGTCATCAGGAAACAATCAATCAACGAAGCCAACTGAAGGAGGTTATTATTTATGAGTCGTTTTACGATTCCACGCGATATTTATTTTGAAGAGAACGCACTGGAAGTACTGGAATCCTTTGAAGGGAAGAAAGCCGCACTGGTCATCGGCGGCGGTTCCGTAAAACAAAACGGAAATCTTACAAAGATCCAGGAACACCTGGCAGCTGCGAATATAGAAACAGAAGTACTTGAAGGCTACGATACAGAACCGACATTCGAAGCGGTGAAAAAAGGTGCAAAAGACCTTGATAAGTTCCAGCCGGACTGGATTATCGGTATCGGCGGCGGTTCCGCAATGGACTCCGCTAAAGCGATCTGGCTTTTCCACGAATATCCGGATCTCTCTTTTGAAGATGCTGTCAAACCGTTCGAACTGCCACGTCTTCGCCAGAAAGCGAAATTCGCCGGCATTCCGACGACAAGCGGAAGTGGTTCCGAAGTATCCAACCTGTCTGTCGTCGCCGATGAAACGACGAACGTGAAATATCCGCTGGCGGACTTTGAACTGACACCGGATGTCGCTATCATCGACCCTGTCATGGTTGAGGAACTTCCTAAGCACATCGCCGCTTATACAGGCATGGATGCCTTCACCCATACGATTGAAGCGTACGTAGCGAAACCACGCACGCTGTATACAGACATCCTTTCCCTCGGGGGAGCTGAAGTGATCAAAGATAACCTGCTCGCTTCCTACAAAGGGGATCAGGAAGCTGCAAAACAGATGCATACCATTCAGGCGATGGCAGGAATGGCTTTTGCGAACGCCGTACTCGGTAACGTGCACAGCCTGGCCCACAAGAGTGGCCCGACATTCGGCATTCCGCACGGCTATGCCAACGCAATCTATCTTCCTTACGTCATCCAGTTCAACCGTGAAGTGGTGGAAGATCGTTTCGCCGAAGTTGCCCGTCGTCTTAACCTGAAAGGGAACAACGATGCTGAATTGACAGATGCTCTTGTAGAGTACATCTATCAGCTCAATAAAGACCTCGGTCTTGCAACGACGCTTCAGGACTTCGGCGTATCCGAAGAAGACTTCAACAAGCATCTGGACACGATGGCCGAGAACGCTCTCGAAGATCCGTGCACAGGCACTAACCCGCGCGAAACATCTTTCGAACAGATGAAAGAACTATTCAAAGCTTCTTACTATGGTAAAGAAGCTCTGGTAAAAGCATAAGCTTCAGCAAGTTTTTATAACAGAGTTCCAGGGAAAGCCTCCCGGGGACTCTGTTATTTTGATACGGAGGCTGTTATGAGCGACGTGCAACGTTTAGTTTCAGACAGAAACAGGTACAGATCAGATTATTACTTCAGGAGGGATAACGATGGAATTGAAAGATTACGGCTCGGCCCCATTCGTAACGAACATTGAAGAAGCCACTAAAGAGAACACGAACTATCGTACAGCTTTATGGACCGGAAAAAATCTTCAGGTCACTTTGATGAGCAATGAGATCATAAGTGCTTTAGAATCAGGCGTAGACATTATTAAAGTTTTTCCTGGAAGCGAAATTTCTTCAACGTTTCTTCAAACAATAAACTCGCCTATTCCACAAGCGAAACTAATGCCTTCTGGAGGAGTTAACACGGGTAATATTACTGATTGGTTGCAACGTGGCGCAGTAGCTGTGAGTATAGGTAATAGCATTGCTTTCGACACCGAAGAAGAAGTACAATCAGCTTCTTCTTCTCTAGTTCATTCCTTAATTGCACACAATACTACTTCGCTATAAATGCTTTAAATTCTGAATATAATCAAACCTCAATTAACATAATCGCGACTATCAGCAGTCTTTTGTTTATAAATTGCAGTCCACAAGAATTAGAATCTTTCCTTAGGTACTTTTTCCCTCCCTATTTGTCTCGTTTGGGATCTTTGTTACGTTTTTAGGATGGGAAGCATAGATGAGCTCATATAGAAGGTGGTCAAAACCCGTTATATCGTTTAGAATATAAAATGTTTGAATATTTATATCATAGGTGGTATAGTGAATGAACAAAATCCAATACTTACAGGATGAGAACGATACGCCGGTCCTCGACATGATCACGCGAATTGCTCACCAGGGGATGGCGGGCGATCATGATGCGCAAATGCTAGCCAAGTATATTGCCCAGGGACTGAATGTGTTAGAGAGCATCGACATCCCCGCCAATAAACGGTATTTGTGGGTGACCCAGAACGAACAAAACAACCCGATATCCTTTAACATTTTGAAGGATCTTACGTCGGCTCCACCGCTGCTCGAATTCCGTATCAACCGAAGCGAGCCAGGCGCGTTTCGAGCCAGCTTTTTTGAATACGGCTATCAGGGAGAGCATTATCTCGTTTTTACACAGGCATTGATCAAAACCGGAGATCCCAATCCTCCGGAGCTTCAAGCGAAAATTCAACGAAGCCTGGAGCAGTATCGGGAGATCGTCCAGCATCCGGACCATTATCTTGAAGGGAGTGGATAGTGATGAGCCAACACCAAACGAACCAGCATGAAGAACTGATGGCTTTACTGCATCAGGTTCCGGGCGTGACCGAACACTTGGAAAGTTTCACGGTCCTGATGGGGAAAAAGATTCTGCAGCGCCGGATAGCCCTCGGTCTTACGCAGACAGAACTTGCGCAACTGGTGTCCAAACAAGTGTCAGCGATGACCCAGGCGACAATATCGAAGGTCGAAGCTGGGCACGAAGGCATTAAAGGGGAAACGTATAACAAATTGTTTCATGCGCTGGGCGAACTGGAAGATGTGACGCCTGTCTATAAGGAAACTCCAGATGACGGGTTGCTTTTGCGTTAAGGGAACCACGTCCTTCCTTATCACGGGAGATATAACACGATCAAAAAACCAAGAGCTGGCTGCCATCAACGTCTAGCTCTTGGTTTTATATATGAACGAAAAAGCTTGCTGGTTTCTGCCAGGAAGTTTTTTTTGCTTGCGATCGATGAAAATGAATCAAAAAGCGTACTTTTTGATAGGGTGGTAATATACTCTATTATTTGCCCTGCTATTGTAAAAGCTATTTGTTATTATTTATAATTATGGTATCTGAAATTTTCTAATCAAAGAACACTAATCGACTTTGTTTTCTATCCAAACCTACTAAACCAAATTCTACTTGCTATAATGCTCTCCTCTATAATCACTGACGATCTTCCCATTTTGAAAAAACACCTCCCTCCTTTCTATGGACGCGTCGTGGGCGTACGTATACCACTCCTTGACTCACTCGCTTGATTTCCTCAAACGTTATTCTTCCGGAAACAAAAAGATTATAAAAAGCCCTTAAATCTCCCGGCATCGATGGTTCCCACTCGTCTGGATTCCTTTCAAATAATTGAAGCAACTGTTGCTCGCGCTCTGTATTTCTCATCATCAATCCTCTTTCTACCTATGGTTATTGTTAAATGGTCTTTCAAATTCTTTGGCTTTCTCCCTATCTCATGACAGGTCTTTTTTATCGACATACACTTAAGAGCGCAAATAAAGTTTAATGAATGATTGATCCGTTAATATATAGTTATATACTGGTAACCACTACCAGTATATAACTAGTTTGATTCATTTTAAGGAGGAATGTTGTATGAACGCATGGCAGGATTCATTGTCCAGTTTCTTGAACCAGATCGCCAATGCCGTCCCAGGTATTATCGCCGCCCTTTTATTACTTATTGTGGCCTGGGTGGTCGCCAAACTCGTCAGTGCCATCGTACGTAAACTTGTCCAAAAATCAGGATTGGAGCGAAAACTTTCCTCAACAAGTGACGAACGAGCCTCAAAAAAGGAAGGTCCAGCCGCTTCCATCGGTAAAGCTGTCTATTATCTAGTATTTATCTTGTTTTTACCGGGTATTCTAGATGCGCTTGGCATGGCTTCCGTTTCCGAGCCTATTTCCAACATGATGGATAAACTTCTTGGCTTCCTTCCCAACATCTTGGCAGCCACCATTATCATTGTGGTCGGCTATTTCGTTGCCCGGTTTGTTCGCGACCTCGTCGCAGGCTTATTGGACAGCCTTCGCATTGATCAACGTTTCCGGCGCATGATGAAACAGTCGGAAGATGCGGAGGACGGGGTCTCTCTGTCCAAGTTGCTGGCAAATATTTTGTTCGTGCTCATCTTACTGCCCATTATTACGACCGGTATGGATGCTCTGCAAATTGAAGCGGTTTCCGCTCCGGTATCGAACATGCTGAACATGATTCTCGCGGCAATTCCTACCATTGCCGTTGCCATCATTCTGCTTGCGATCGGGTATTTGATTGCCAAAGTCGTCGTGGATTTGTTGTACAGCTTGTTAAAAAATGCAGGCGTAAATTCGCTATACCAAAAATATGTTGGCACTGCATCTTCAACAGCCAGTCAGGTGGATGCTGCCAATGTCATTAGTCAAACGGTTCGGGTCCTTATCCTGTTGTTCTTCGTGATCGAGGCTTTTAACACTCTGCAATTCGAGGTGCTCAACCAAATTGGAAACACCATTCTTGGGTATCTGCCGCTCGTTTTCAGCGCCCTGATCATTTTAGCGCTTGCTGTCGTCGGTGGCCATTTTGCTGCGTCGCTTATCCAGCGTACCACCAATAGTACTGGCTCTGGGCTCATTGCCAAGTATGTGATTTGGGTCGTCGCCGGTTTCATGATCTTTGATCAGCTGCAGTTCGCTTCCATGATCGTGAACATGGCCTTCCTGCTGATTTTGGGCGGATTAGCCGTGGCTTTTGCCATTTCTTTCGGGGTTGGTGGCCGCGGCTTTGCCCAACGGCAACTCGAAAAATTGGAACTGAAAATGAAAAAAGATCAATCTGGAGAATAATGGTGAAACCACTAGCGACGGCTTTCAAGAAGCCGTCGCTGGTTTTTTCATTCGTCGTTTTCTACATGGTTTTGTCCCTTGTATTTTTGTGAATTAACACTCGTGAAGATACTCCTGTAACGCCTGTTGGAGCGTCCCCATCGTTAAAGATCCAGGCTGTGCGACGCAAAGCGTGTACCCATTCGAGCTGGAACGAAAGATCTATGGTAACTACAGCCCCCGCCTTTCCTTCTTGGTGGGCAAAAGCACGCAAGCGTTCTCGCTCTCCTTCACACGTATAGGCAAGAACCTGCTGAGCACTGTAAAGAAGATCAATCTGGGCCTTTTGCAAGATGAGACGGATATCCGAGCGAATCTCTACCGCCTCCGCCAGGAGCATTTGTTCAAACAGCTATTTGTTTGCGTCAAAAAATGACTGCAGCGTCATCGAAGCATCAAATGTAAACAACATTCATCCCCCCTACTCGATGTAACGTTTAACGATTTTCTCCCGTAATTGACCATTGGATGATAGGAAATAAGGATCCGAATCTGTAGGAGATTGTTTATATGTTCCGCACGCCTTTGTTCCCGGCGAACGCCATGGATCCTGATTTGTTCCTTAGAAAGTAAAAAACCACAGTTCTCCCCTAAAGAAATTCTGTGTTGGGACATCGGCTAGCCGTGCTTTTATGTTTTTAAGAATGATCCGGAACCACCTCCGAAGCATGATTTTCTTTATTTTAAGATGTATTAGGAGATAATGAATGGGTTGAAGTTGGACACTAATACCAACTTCAACCCATTGGTCGTTTTATAAAATGTTCATCAAAATGAATCCACCAATACCCACCAGGATCCCGTACAGGAGTGCCGGTCCCAAGGTTTTTCGGATAACGTTTCCTTCCTCTCCCTGCATTCCTACAACAGCACTTGCAGCAACTACGTTATGCACACAAATCATATTTCCCGCGCCGGCTCCCAACAGTTGAGCAGCAAGCACCACGTGGACATTCGCGCCCGTGGCCTCTGCGATATTGTACTGAATTGGGGAGAAGGTAAGCGTGGAAACGGTGGCGCTTCCGGTAATAAAAGACCCCAATTCCCCGAGGAACGGGGCGGCAAAGATCCACATTGGGCCGAAGGCGGCTGCCATCCCCTGCGCAATGTACTCCGGCATGCTCATCAAATCGCTCGCATTCATCCCGGAATTACTAAACACATGAACCATGGCAAGCGTGGCCACAAGAGTCACAGCGGTAATTTTAATCGTAGCCAACGACTGCGTGGCTGCCCGCCCAAAGTGGCCCAGCCGTTTTCGTTGAACGACGACGGCCAAGATAGCCGCGACCGTGAGGACGGTGCCGGGAGAATAAAGCAGTTCCCATTCCGACGTGACCCCTTCCACCCCCAAAATATTCGTCCAGGTTAAATCAATGGCGGTCTGGGTGAATTTCTGAAACCAAGGAACAATACGGGTGAGAAGCAATAAGAGAACAACAATGATATACGGAAGCCACGCCCGGATTAATCCCATCTCGGATCGTTCGTGACTTATCTTGAAATCCTCCTGCATAGCATCGGTCCATGTGGACGTTGGGAGCAACCATCCTTTTTTAGCAGTCACCGCGGCCACCACCAGTCCCGTTAACGAACCAAGAATCGCTACAAACTCCGGGCCAAACAAATAGGCATATACTAATGCGGATCCGTTATACGTGATCCCAATAAGCAGGGTCCAGGGAAGCATCACCATAGCGTCCTTGATACCCTTTCCTTTACCAAAGAACAACGTCAGAACGAGCATTAGGATAAAAGGAATGAACATGCCCGCGAATAAATCAATGAGGGTGACCGTAAAACCGACATCCTGATAAAAGGCAGCATCCGCTTCGGGCAAAGTGCTTAAGCCGACCAACACGGGCGTTCCTACCGCTCCGAAGGCGACGGCAGTACTGTCAGCAATGAGCGCTGTCGCCACCGCCGCCAAGGGCTTAAAACCTAGCGCGAGCATTAACGGCGCCGTCACCATCGCCGGGGTACCAAACCCTGCCGCCCCTTCAATTAACGATCCGAACAAAAAGGCGACAAAGATCAATTGGACCCTCATATCCTGAGAAATACTCTGGAACCCCTGATTAATGCGATTCACTGCCCCCGTGTTCCTGAGGGTATTCAAAAGAACCAGAGCTCCAAACAAAATGAATAAAATGGTCAAGGTTTTATGTACACCCTGGAGGATCGACGAAGCAATCACTTGGCTTTCCATTCCCCACACGGTTATCGCTAATAGAATGACAACAACGGCACTGATAGACATCCCTTTAATTGCCGGCATTCGCAGCAGGACCAACAACAGAAATGGTACAATCACAGCGCTTAAGGCCACGATCATTAACATTTGATTTCCTCCTCTTTGATATCATGATGCTTTCGCTCTTACCGCTCATCAAGGATAGGGGTAATATGGTCATCAGATGACCATATTCCATATAGTAATCGCTTACATTCATATTTGCAATATGTTTTGTGACCAAAAGATGCTTTTTCTAGTTCTTTGTTCAAAAACAGCTTGATAATTGAAAGCGGTTTCTACTGATGATACAATGAATTCATGCTCCTCATCTGATGACCATATCTATAGAAAATAAAATAGTTATCGTTTTTATGCTTTGCCTAAAGCAGGGCTGCGAGACCAACGCTGACGCACAAACGATCAAGAACGTAGAGCGATCCCAGCATCCACGAGAGGAGAAGCCATTAATGCCTATCGAACGTATTGAAACGAAAAAAATCGCTGAAGTGGTTCGAGAAAAAATTGAAGACATGATCAGACGTGGAGAAGTACAACCCGGGGACAAACTGGATTCCGTCATTGCGCTTTCGGAACAGTTCGATGTAAGCCATTCCGCCGTTCGGGAAGCGTTAAGTGCATTACGAGCCGTCGGCATTATCACGATTCGTCAGGGAGAAGGCACCTTTGTGAACCAATACGATGCTTCCACCATCACAGAAATGATGAACAGCCCTACCCTTCTTTCGACGCAAACCATGAAAGAACTGTTTGAAGTCCGTCATGTGCTGGAGAAAGGAGCTGCCGAACTGGCTGCACTTCGACGGACAGACGGTCACCTGGAACAGATGCGGGACGCGCTGGAACAAATGACGCAGGCGTCCAACGGTTCGGGGGGTCTCGGCGAACAGGGCGATGTTCGTTTCCATCTAGCCATTGCCGAAGCCTCCGGAAATTACCTTCTCCAACAAATGATGAGTCGGCTTTCCGATACCTTGCAAAAAACCATGTATGAAACCAGAAAAGTATGGTTGTTTTTCGAACAACGATCCTCTCAAAACCTGATTGACGAACATCAACAAATCTTTCATGCCATCGAAAACCACCAGAACGAATTGGCTACTGAGGCCATGAGCAGACACCTCATCAATGTGGAGCATGTGCTGTCTCAAGGGATGAAACATCGAAACGTGTAGACGATCTACCATGCGTTTCTGCCTTCATTGCCATGGTTCAGCGGAAAGCCAATCACAATCATTAAAAGAGGGATTAGGTCTGCCAATCCTTCGCAAGATAAACATCTGCAAAATCAGCGTCACAGACGCATGACAGGTTTATTTTCTGTATAAACTCAACTTGTTGCATCATCCAAAGGAGGAAAACGATGCGTAATCATGACACAACGACCGACATCATTCTGATCGGCGCCGGCATCGTGAGCGCGACGCTCGCCACGCTTCTGAAAAAGCTGGAGCCGGAGTGGCGCATTACCATTTTCGAAAAGCTCGATTCTGCCGGACAGGAGAGCTCGAATGAATGGAACAACGCCGGCACCGGGCACGCGGCACTTTGTGAGCTGAACTACACCCCCGAGCAGCCGGACGGCTCTCTTAAAACCGGCCGGGCGGTCGAAATTAATGAACAGTTTCAGATTTCACGACAGCTCTGGGCGCATCTCGTGGACCAGGGCGACCTTCAAAACCCGGAGGAGTTTATCCGCCCCCTTCCCCACATCAGCTTTGTGTACGGGCAGGATCACGTAAACTTTCTGAAGAAACGGTTCGAGGCCCTCGACGGCCATCCCCAGTTTCAGGGGATGGAGTTTTCCGACGACCCCGAGCAAATCAGGCAGTGGATTCCGTTAATGATGGAGGGACGTGACTCCGACGAGCCGATCGCGGCCACGAAGGTCGACCACGGCACCGATATCAATTTCGGGGAACTCACCCGCCAGATGCTTGCCAGCCTGGAGAAGCAAAGTAACGTCGAGATCCGCTACAATCATTCCGTCGACGATATTGCCCAGCGACCGGACGGCACGTGGGAGGTGAAGGTCCGAAACCACCAGCAGGAAACGCTCGAGGAACATACGGCTTCCTTCGCCTTTATCGGCGCCGGCGGCGGGGCCCTGCCGCTGCTGCAGAAAACAGGCATTCCTGAAAGCAAGCATATCGGCGGATTTCCGATCAGCGGCGAATTCCTTGTCTGTGATAATCCCGAGGTTGTTCAAAAGCATCATTCCAAGGTGTACGGCAAAGAACCGGAGGGCACGCCGCCGATGACGGTGCCGCATCTGGACCGGCGTCATATCGAAGGCAGGGATACGCTTCTGTACGGCCCGTTCGCCGGATTTACGCCCAAGTTTTTGAAGCAGGGATCGCCGATGGACCTGTTTGGTTCGGTCAAGCCGACAAACGTGCTGACGATGCTTGCAGCCGGCGCAAAGAATACCCCGCTGCTCAAGTACCTTGCCCAGCAGCTGAGCATGACCAAGGAACACCGGATGGAGGAGCTGCGAAACTTTGTGCCGGATGCGTCCAGTGAGGACTGGGAGCTTCTCGTCGCCGGCCAGCGCGTGCAGCTGATTGAGGATACCGAGGAAGGCGGCCGGGGCGCCCTGCAGTTTGGCACCAAGCTGATTCATGCCGAGGACCGCACAATGGCAGCGCTTCTCGGGGAATCACCGGGGGCTTCCGTGTCCGTGTCGATTATGCTTGAAGTGCTGAACAAATGCTTCCCCGACCACCTCGAGGCGTGGGAGCCAAAGCTGAAGGAAATCATTCCGTCCTACGGCGAATCCCTTGAGGACAATCCCGAGCTGCTTGATATGGTGCACGATGCCACCTCGCGCACCCTTAAGTTAACGGCGCTTAAAGCATAAAAAAACCATTAATAGAATGACGACAGGAAGGAAGCACCAATGTGCCAAACGGCGCCTGATGCTTCCTTAACATAATCGCGATTATCAGTAGTATTTAAAAAAGAGCAAAGATTCTCAACCGAGAAGTCTTCACTCTTTTAGACATTAGCATTCAATCAGTTATTTTTAAGTTTTATCTCACCTATCCATATTTGGGTTCCCCTAAGGACACGAAATCAATATTTAGCCACAATCTCGCTTTTGACATTTCTCCTACTGTAAAATCAATAATATAACTTAATACATTATTAATTATAAGTCATCATTTATTTTTAATATGACCTTTCCTTCTGCCCTATTTAAAGCGGCATCAAAAGCGTTTTTAACATCACTGATTTTGTATTCTTCGGCTATCAATTCTTCAAAAGGAAATACATCGTCTGCAGCGTATTCAAGTATCTGTGTGAGTACCTCCGTAGTGATCCCATAGCTTCCTTTAATTTGTATCTCTCCACGAACCATTTGATCCATTTCCAAAGAAAACACACTTGTAGATATACCAACTAAGACAAGTTGGCCACCCTTTTTCAATACGTTAACTACACTCTCTGGCACGGAGTAATGGCCGGAACAATCAAAAGCTACGTCGTAGCCATAGTTATTATCTAATAGATCATCAACAATATTATCTGAAGTAATAAGGGTGTGATGCACTCCCATTTTTTTCGCTTTGTTTAGTCTTTTTTCATCGCCAGGAACACCCACCATGACGATGTTCTCTGCCTGCAAGCCAACTAAAATACTTGCAATACCTAAACCGATGGGACCGGGGCCGAATATAACTATCTTTTGTCCAGTGACCTCATTTACTTTTTGTACCGCTGTAAGGCCGACGGCTATTGCCTCAGCTACAGCTGCAACATTATCGGAGACCTTCTCAGGAATGGGAAGGATATTTTCTTCCGGAACAGCCATATACTCTGCCATCCCTCCATCTCTGCGAAAACCATATTGTAATGATTGCGGGGCCCCTTTTCTTTTACTAAAAGTGTTATTATCACATCGGTTTTCTTCGTTGCGCTTGCAATATGCACACTTTCCACACGGCACGTAGGGATTCACGACAACACGTTTTCCTTCTAAAGATTTGTTATTTGCTTGACGTACTACCCCTGTAATCTCATGACCCAAAATAAGAGGATAAGTAATCCAATCATACCCTTTATGGCCTGCGTACATGTGCAAATCGCTACCACATATTCCAACACGGCTCACTTGCACCAGCACTTCTCCACTTTTTAATTCTGGCATTGGTACTTCCGTTATCCATAACTCATAAGGATCCTTCTTATGTTTAACAACTGCATCCATCTATGTACACTCTCCTTGTTATTTTATATTTTAGCTCTCGAGCACTACTAGAAGTTTTGCAGAGATAGCTCAGACACAGCTATTAAGGACAGGACCTAGCCCCAAATGGAAGGACAGCATTTTTTGGTTTCACTTGTTTAATCATTTTTATACTTTCCTTTATTTAGCCATCCTCCCCCGTCGATGACATGATTCGCCCCAGTGACATAGCTTGCATAATCACTAACTAAATAAGATGCTAAGTTTGCCACTTCCTGGCGAGTCGATAATCGGTTCACAGGGATATTTTTCAGTATTTTTCTTTTCTGAGCTGGATCTTCCCACAGCTGACTGGCTGCTCCTGTCTCCTCTGTTGAACCAGGAGTAATCATATTCACTCGAATATTATATTCCGCCCATTCGACAGCTAACGTTTTCGTCAATGCTAATACAGCTGCTTTGGCGGCTGCAGAATGGGCAGTTAAGGGCCCTCCTGTCCAAGCATAAGTTGCCCCTACATTCAAAATAGTCCCTGAAGTGTTTTGAGCTCTCATTTGTTTTGCCACATACTGGCTGCAATACCAGGTGCCATTTAAAACAGTGTTAATGACAGCATTCCAAGCATTAATTGACATCTCAATAGCTTCCACTAGAAAATTTCCGGCCGCATTATTAACTAAAATATCTATTTGCCCAAATTCCGAGACGGCCATAGAAACCATTTCCTCTACCTGGGCAGGGTCTCTGACATCTACTTGCGCTGATTTTGCATTCGTTCCATACTCTTGTATTTCTTTAACCGCCTGATCCAGGTTTTCTTGGTTACGGCTCGCTATAACAATGTTGGCTCCCAGGCGTGCGAATTCTACAGCCATAGCTTTCCCCAGACCTGTGGCCCCTCCTGTAACAATCGCAACTTTTCCCTCCAACGCTTTTTCTGGTAACATCGGCTGCTTATATGGTTCCATTCGTCGTGAAACCTCCCCGTGATGAAAATAAATATTCGATAGGAAGGTACTAGCGACGAAAATGTATTTTTCTGCTAATACCTTTCAAATCAAACAAATTTAGTCTTTTTTGCTTAATACTGCTTTTTCCTTTTTCAGAAAATCCTTTTTTAGCCAAGACACAAGATAGAAGATGATAATCAATGAAATAATACCAATGTTTATCATAGGATTAGGCATTATCATTCCTAGACCACCAATAGCGAATAGAACACTAGCAATAAAAGGTATTTTCCCAAACCCATGAAGGTATTTTTGGAGAGCGGCCGAAATAAGAAAGACACCGATCGCAGCTGTACCAATGCTGATGAGCGAGTCCATAATCGTCCCACTCCATAATAGCGCTGGGTTATAAACAATGAAAAAGGGAATAAAAAGCATGACTATCCCTAATTTTGTTGATATAAGCGATGTTTTTAAGGGATCCGATTTAGCTATACTCGCTGTTGCAAAGGTAGCCAAGGCCACAGGTGGAGTGATATAAGAAGCTGTTGCCCAATAGAGAACGAAAAGATGGGCCGCAATTGGCTCCACTCCAACCGTTTCTAAAGCAGGGGCCAATATAATCGCCAAAAAGATATAACTCGCCGAAACGGTCATGCCCATGCCAAGAATAAAACTCGTAATCGCCCCTGCAAGGAGTAATAACAATAAATTATCGCCTGCCATCTGGACAAGTTCTCTAGAGAACGAGAAAGAGACGCCTGTAGCTGAGAAAGCTCCAACAATCAAACCTATACCTGCAATCAAAGAAATGATTTCTCCAAGTACTTTACCAAGGTCAACAACCATATTAGTTAGCTTTTTTAAGTTAAATCGCGTCGATTTCTTCAACGATGCAAGTAAGAGAATTAAAGCACTAGCATAGTATGGAGCTTGGCCTTCCGACTGGATGAAAACAAGAACCAAAATTAATACAGCCATGCTTACTAAATAAATCCATCCATCCTTTAACGTTTTAAATGTAGAAGGTAAATCTTTTTTCGCCGTACCCTGCAGTTTGTGCTTTGCGGCATAACTATCAACCTGGAGAAATACAGCCAAGAAAAATAACACTGCAGGAATCACCGCAGCTACTACAATATCTAAATAAGCAACCCCAATGAACGAAGTCATAATAAACACAGCAGAGCCCATAATTGGAGGGGTAATTGTTCCTCCAGTTGAAGATGTCGCTTCAACTGCCGCAGCATATTTACTCTCATAACCGGAATTTTTCATCGCAGGAATGGTCATTTGACCAGTTGTTACGGCATTGGAAATGGCGCTTCCGCTTAACATTCCAAAAAAAGCACTCCCTACTATAGATACCTTTGCTTCGCCACCTCGAGAATGTCCAAATAACGACCGGGCAAGTTTAAAGAAAAATGCCCCCCCTCCCGTATGGGTGAGAATAACCCCAAACACTAAGAAACCGATAACCAGCGTTCCTATCGTACTTAATGGAACCCCTAGGATACTATTTGTGCTCATAATATGATTATTAGCAAGAGTGGCAAAATCAAAACTAGCGCCTTGTAAGAAATATACGGGGATGATGTTAGCAATTAGCGGATAGAGCGATATTAACCCACAGATGATGAATAATATCTTCCCTCCCGTCCGGCGTAACATTTCTAGCACAAGCCCCCATAATATAATGGCTGCGATGGTCGGGACTACTGGAGCAGCCCAGTCCCAACCTTCCAAGATAATGCGCTCACTATTGAAACCCAGGTACATGGTTATAATAAAAGTGAGCCCAGCCCCAATTACATCATAATAACGAATGGAAACATCTTTTTTTCGAGCCGGCAGAGCCAGAAAGGCAATGGACATAAACATTGCAAGCAAGTAATACAAATATTCATTTGCCAATGGCACGAATCCGAATAAACGCAAATAAAACACTTGATTGACTGCTAAGAAAATCCCTATTAACGTGGCAACGATGACAATAACTTTCCAGAAACCATGAATTCGATTCATTTCTGTTTCCTCCTCTCCTACTTATATTTATGAATTTTCCTCTGGTACTAGTTCTTCTTTGCGTTTTATCCAGTGTTCCTCGTGTTCTTCATTGGATAAATTCATTTCTTTTGCTTCTTTTTCAACTACCTTCCAAGCTTCCTGAAGATCTTGTTGACGTTCAATCAGAGCATCATTTTCTTTTTGTTGTTGTTCACTCCACATGTCATTTTCTTTGAAATATCGCACTGTTCCTTTGTGAAAAGGGATTCCAACTTCTGCTGGACTTATTTTTATTTCATTAGGATGGTAAGTCCACATATTTGAAGTAGCATTTTTATAGTTCTCGTATTGCTCAACCATAGCTTTTGTAAAAGCATACATATCTTCTTCATCTGTATCCGCATAACTTGCAATCAAATATCCATGACCCATAATTTCGTTCGTTTCCGTCATTCCTGCTCCCTCATCTATCTTCCTAGGGGCATACCAAGAAGCTATATCTTGAACGTTATCCCATGCTTCTTCATTTTCTGCTGGCATTTGGAGCCAACGAATCCCTTCGAGACTATCAGCCTCGTACATCCCTCCCGATAAAGGATTAATAGAAGCAACGTCTAACTCTCCTTGAATGAGAGCATTTCCTTGGCCGCCGTAATCATTTGTATCCACCAAGTCGACATCCTCTGGGGTTAGTCCCCCATAGGCCAGCATTATTTCTGTTTTTAAATTAATGGATGAATTTCCACTAATCATAGGCACCCGCTTTCCTTCTAAATCTTCAATGGACTCTATGTTCGAATCTTCACGTACAGCAAGACCAAATGGAGAAACCGGCGCCCAGATCGCTCTCATATCCTGAGGCCCCCAGCCGAGATCGAAAAATTCTTTATCTGCTTCAAAAGCAAATTTAGCTTCATCTCCTAATTTTCCAATATCAGCTTTGTCCAAGTACAAAGGCATCATTCTCCCCACTCCACTTGATGATGGAAGCATTCTGATCTGTGTGCCATATTCTTCAGTCATTTCGTTTGCTATGGCAGAGGCTTCTGCATATCCTGCTGCATTAATACCATAGACGCTCCAAACTATATCTTCTGGCATTTGTACTTCTTCTTTTTCTCCATTATTTTCATTTCCACCGTCAACGGTTAAATTTTCTGAAGAAGCTCTAGGGTTCGAACAACCTGTAAATATCATTCCAGCGATAAGGAGAACAATTAAACTTTTGCAGTGCTTAATCATGTACATAACCCCTTCTATACTCATAGATGCGCAATTGTTAACGCTTACAAATTCTTCGTAATAAATTCTAAAAACTTATTCTGACTATCATTTACACCATAAGGCTATCGAACATGTAAAAAATAAAGAATATTAAAAACGGGCTTAAGACCAAAACATGTTCTTAATAATAAAAATGAAAAAAGCAGCCTCTTAGTATATTAGAATGACACGAGTGGCAGAAACTCGAGAGCATAAAATAGTTTGTGTAAACGATCGATCACCAAAAAAGGAAGTCCTTTTCTAGTAGAATGAAGTTACCGA
>NZ_JBQOJA010000046.1:0-14589 GCF_054971385.1 Marinococcus tarijensis
AATAAAATCAAGGCGCTGCAGCGCCGCCATTACTTCACTCGTAACCCGGAGGGTTACAAACAACGCCTGCTTTTAGAATGTAACGACAAGCGGGTGCAGTATTGAAGGGTCAAGAACATATTTTGGTGTTGAGCCAAATTTTTTAGCCGAAAAAAAATGAAGCGGCTACGAACCCCGCTATAATTACAAGAATATGGATGCCTGTTCCCTTCCAGCCCAAACCGGTAACAAGATCCACAAGGCTTCCGCTTCCTCCCCGGTGAAAGGAATCATTCATGTTACCAGTGGGATTTCTTTTTAATTCTTCCTGTCTCAGCCTTTCTCTTTTTCTTTCTTCATCTTCTTTGTTTTCGCTCATTTGTGCACCTCCGCTATTATTATGTTTAATCAATGAAAGGGGCTTTTCCTGTTCTGTTGGTGAATATCGAATTTGCTTCTTTCTTGAACTATATTTAAACTCCAGGCATTTATACGTAAAACGCCACATATCCGGACAGAATCATCAATGCGAAAACGAGGAGCGTCATGCCGTACGTTTTCACTTCCACCGCCCGCGCGGACTGCTTCTGAAGCCAATATGGATAAACAAAAAAAGCTACCGGAAGCAAACCAAGGAAAATAGAAAATAAAACGACCGCGATCACACCAAAGATATCTATTGGCGCCCCTCCCCTCACTCTCTACATTCTTAACCCTTTCAATATGTCAGGACTCGTCCTCCTCATGGCGATGCTTTTTACTCCATGTAAAGTCCAAGAAGAGAAAAAAGCAGACCACTGTAAACGAACCAATAAACCCCCAAACCCATTGAAGTCCGGGTAATTGTATGACTCCCAAAAGTGCAATAATAGTAACCGGAAGTAACGAAATCCACATCCATCGAAACAAATAAACCGGTGACTGCTGCATTATACTCCTCCCCATATTAAATATGATCATACGACTGATCACGTACAACCACGGTCTCAGGATTTATACGAATCAGAACCCAGGCCGGGTCGCCCAAAACGTTTGCAAATCGTGAATCCCAATGCTCCGGAGCCCCCATGTATTTGTAAAATAACTGAAAAACCCGTTCACGATCATGAGCAAGAAGAGTGCCACGGCCCCGGATACCTGCGTGCTGAACGAGACCGGTTGCAGGGTTGAAATCCACGATACCAATCGCACATCGGGGTTCGCTTTCAATCCGTCCAGGAAACGAGTCGATTTGCGCGTGCCCAAGGATCCAGATTTCTCTATTTTCCCATAAAAACCATACGGGAGACTCCCGGGGCCCGCCTTCGTGCACCGTAGATAAATGGGCAAATAACGGACGCTGCAAAAGTTCATACATAAGCTTTTCCGGAGCCTTGGGGGTTGAGGCATCACGTAAGATTTTCATCAGATCGTTCCTTTCTTCCTCAGGCTATTCTCGCAAGGAAAACCGTATTTTTCATCCTTAATATTTGTTCCTTTAACCATCAACGCTTTTCAGGCTTTTCCATTCTCTTCTTAATACCCCCATTTTTATGGAATCAAAGAAGTTTCCTTTATATAGCTACATCAAAGCTCGTCACATACACCGCATGGCCGGCGATATTCACATCAACACTATCCTGACGCTTTACGACCTGCACGTGAATCCGTCCATCTCTATTCATCTCCTGCCCCTGCTCCACGGTAAGCTGTAGAGGTGATTGAAAGTGTTCATCAATATACGCCGCCCAATAAGCTCCCATAACTCCTGAGGCTGTTCCTGTGACAGGGTCTTCCACGGTGCCGGAATACGGGGAGGAAAAGTGCCTCGCATGCATATCTGCCGCTTTATCATAGGTTTCCAGGCAAAACGGATGAACGGACGCTTTCGGCATTTCTGCGAGAACCGATGGAAATGCTGAATTATCAGGCTTCATTTTTTCAAAGCTTCTTAAATTAGCGATCGGCACCAGCAGCGTCCAAGTTCCGGTATTTCCGTAGACGATGGGCAGAGCAGTGCAAATATCATTTTCCTCTATCCCTATCGAAGCAGCCAGAGAAGCCCGGCAGCCATGAAACATTTCAATTTTTGGCGGCGCCTGGGTCATCATCATTGTGTGCTGTTGATGCACAGACGTTTGTATCGTGACGGTCATAATTCCAGCCTTCGTCTCCACCGTGATACGTTCTTTATCACCAAGCAGGCCTTTGCTTTTTAATGCATAAACCGAAGCCAGCGTAGCGTGGCCGCACAAATTCATTTCGTGGCCCGGTGTAAAAAAGCGCAGACGTATATCTGCTGATTTGGAAGATAATACAAAGGCCGTTTCGTTAAACCCGACCTGAGACGCCGTTTTTTGCATCTCCGCTTCTGTCACGTGGTCTCCGTCGAAAACGACGCCTGCCGGATTCCCTTTATAGGGAATGTCACTAAAAGCCTCATAGTGGTGAACCTGAAGTTTCTTCATTTTCTGTCTCCCCGTCTGTTAAAATTTATAGCAGCAGAAGGAAAATACCCGCCTTTGAAACTGACAATTTTACTTATTCTAAATTCAATGCTAAGGAGGCAGAATCATGGTCTTTGATTTGCCAGGCGAAAAACGCATGACTCCTATAGTGGGGATGCTGTACAGTGCGGTTAAAGAAAATAACCAGCGGTTAATATCCATCACTGGAGGGATGACCCAGGACGAACTGGAATATAAAGGTCCATCCGGCAGATTCAACAGCACCGCCCGGCTTATCAACCACCTTACGTACGTGGATGTTCATTGGGTATACCGAATCAAAGGTGAAGATTTTCCACAATACCTGGAAGAATCCTATGGCCCGGCCCGGGATATCCATGGATATATCCCTCTCGTGCAGGGTTATTCCCTGCAGACGCTCTTATCTCATTACGAACAAGTAATCAATGAACTGGCCGATGCCTGCGCCCAGCTGGCCGATCACGATTTAACTGCCATAGTTTCCTTTGGCCATGAAAACGAAAAACAAGCTACAGTACGCTGGGGACTCTGGCACATGGCCGATCACAGCCGGTACCATCAGGCAAACATCAACCTGCTTCGGCAATGGTATGCCCAGTTTTCCTGAATAACAGCTCACTGTTATTTTGTGCAGTTTTGATATATGGCTCTTCATTCAAGAATTTTCACTCCAACTGCGTACGTGACCTCTCCCTCATAATCTGAGCCGGACCACTGAGTATTCATTTCATATATATACGTCCCAGCCTCTTCCGGCAGTTCCAAAGATTTTTTGTCTTCAATTGTTTCAGGTTTTTCCCGTTCTTCCCCGCGTCTCCACCAGCCAACGATTTGGTCCGGGCTCCGGCCGTTCTCAAAACGGATCTCCACCGAATCTCCGCTTTCGGCTTCTATTGCTGGAGGTTCATCAGCGACGGCTTGAAGCCCCGTGCCATCGGTTTGAATGGTCTGCTTCTTTTCTTCCGGCACTTCAATGTTCCATGTACTTGTAACAAAGTGCAGATCATATTCCTTGTCATCAGCAACAGCCATCACATCCGGAGCAGAAGGAGGCACATCCCTGCTTGATTCCTCCACATCTGCCGCACATCCTGCAGGAAGCAATACCGCAAGCAGCAGAAAACTTTTCCATAGCTTCATGTATGTTCCTCCCCGTGGAAAGATGCTTTTAGATGTTCATTTTACTTTATCTTCCCTCTATGATACTTTTTTACAATAAATAGGAAAAGAGAAGATTGTTTGTCTGTTTTTCAGGAAAATTGAATTTTATTGGAGGCTTTTCTTTGGCCACTAAAGTTGTTTTATTTGATTTAGACCAAACACTACTCGACAAACAGAAGACACTGGCGGTTTTTTCTGAATATCAGCACACTCAATTTGCATTGCACCGTTATGCAGATCTGGAGACATTTCAGAATATCTTTGTATCTCTGAATAATCAGCTGTTGCCTAAAACTCTAGTTTATCAGGAAATCGGCCGTAAATGTGGTATTCCGGAGGTGCTTCTCGGGGAGTTATTACAACATTTAAATGAACGCTTCCCGGAATTCAGCGAAGGTTTCCCAGGACTACACAATATGCTTGCAGCTTTACATAAAGAAAATTATAAAATAGGAATTATTACGAACGGCCGTGATTTTTACCAGTGTCACAAGATAACTTCCTTAGCCATTGAACAATATATGGAACTCATCATAACCTCAGACCAGCTGGGTATGCGCAAACCCGAGCCGCAAATATTCCAATATGCGCTGGATTATTTTCAAGTTCGGACTGCGAACACAGTTTTTATCGGAGATCATCCCGAAGCGGATATTTTCCCCGCTAAAGAATTGGGTATGCTTACGATTCACAAAACGACGGCCACTTCTTCCAGTGCTCACGCCAGTACAGATTGCTTAGAGGAGATTCCCCGTATAATCGAGCGCTTGTCCGGAAATGAACCATAAAAAAATAATTGGATAAAGGAGATTTTTCTATGTACGGGCACATTCATCATATCGAGTTTTATGATCTGACCTCGAGCAATCGAAGAACTTTTGGCAGTGGCTGCTGGAGGAGCTCGGCTATCAAACTCATCAGCAGTGGCCGGAGGGGATCAGCTTTAAATTGGCTTCCTCCTACATCGTATTTGTACAGACGGAGGATCGTTTTTTAGATGTTCCCTATCACCGGCGTCGGACGGGCTTGAATCACATTGCCTTTCATGCCTGTTCGAAATCCCATGTGGATCAAATGACCGAAAAGCTGCGGGCAGCGGACATTCCAATTCTTTATGAAGACCTGCACCCCTTTGCCGGGGGAAACGATCACTACGCGGTCTATTTTGAAGACCCTGACCGTATTAAAGTAGAACTTGTGGCTCCATCAGGGAGCTGAATCCCGTCGGCGAAGCAGTATTTGGGCTGCTTCTGTTAAAGCAGCTTTTTATAAAAAAGAACTCCCAATTTTATCAGGAGTTCTTCAAACCAGTTCAGGAAGCTTTATCCGGCTTATCGGCATTTTTGCGTTTATCCTTTGTTTCAATATCTTTTTCCTCCCGGAGTGCTTTAAACAGCGAGTAGACCATCAGTATCATCACAACGGAAAACGGGAGCGCCGAGATAATCATGACGTTCTGCAGCGCATCGATCCCTCCGGAATACAGCAGCACGGCCGCTGTAGCAGAAAGCATGAGCCCCCAGATAAACTTCACTACAGCCGAAGGATTCATTGCTCCGTTGGATGTCTGCATCCCAAGCACAAAGGTGGCGGAGTCTGCCGAAGTAATAAAGAATGAAACAATTAGCAGTAGTGCAATGACGGACATGACTATGCTAAGCGGGTATTGATCAAACACGCCAAAAATCGCTTCTTCAGGAGCCAGTGAAGCAATGTCTGCCATGCCGGTGCTTTGTACGTTCAATGTGGCTCCGCCAAACAGCGAGAACCAGATAAAGCTAACAATTGACGGCACCAGAATGACGCCGATCGTGAATTCCTTCAGGGTGCGCCCTCTCGACACACGTGCAATAAATATTCCTATAAAAGGCGTCCATGAGATCCACCAGGCCCAGTAGAAGATGGTCCACGCATTAATCCACTCTCTTGTACTTTCAGATGTCGGAGCGATCCGAAAGCTCATTTGCGGAAGCGTCTGTATATACGTACCAAGTGTATTCGTGAACAAATTCATGGAAAATAACGTTGGACCGATAAAAAGCATTAAAATAAACAGAATGATTGTTAAATAGATGTTTGCATTACTTAAGGATTTAATTCCTTTATTTAAGCCCGTATACGCCGACACTAAAAACATGGCAGTAATAACGACAATTACAATCAGCTGCATCGTGTAATTATTCGGTGTACCAAACAAGTAGGACATACCGCCGGAAACCTGGGTCACGCCGAGCCCGAGGACAGTAGCAATTCCCGATACTGTGGTAATCAGGGCAATAATATCCACCACTTTTCCACCGATGCCTTTTTCGTTCATAATCGGGCTGAGCATGGCGCTTACCATGCCCGGCGCGCCCCGGCGAAATGTAAAGTAGGCAAAACAGATGCCGGTAACACCGTAGATGGCCCATGGATGTATCCCCCAGTGGAGGAACATGTAGCGCATGGAATCAACAAGCGCCTGATCCGTTCCGATCTCTGCTTCCGGGGCATTTGTCGCATAGTGGGATACTGTCTCCGCCCCGCTCCAAAACACCAGCCCTACTCCCATCCCCGAGCTGAACAGCATCGCAAACCAGGTCGGATAGCTGTATTCCGGCCGGTCCTCCGGCCTTCCAAGACGAATATTTCCATACCTGCTGAAAATAAAATAAACACATAAAAGTACAAATGCTGATACCAGTAAAAGATAATACCACCCAAAATGAGTCGATACAAATGCTCTCACTGCAGAGCTTGCGTTAAAAAACGATTGTGGAATTGCGACTCCGACAACCGCCATAATAAGCAGTATTACCAGGGCTCCATAAAATACAAAGCCTACACTTGGTTTTTGATTATCCACGACGGGGCTCCTTCCTTTTTCAACAGCGGCTAAACCCATGAAACAGACCGCTCAAAAATCTCTCATTAACGTTTAAAATAAGTGATACCCGCCGTAATTTCCGTGTAACCCCCCTGTCTAAAGACCTCCCTGATAAATCAATATCCAGCTAAAGCTTAGGCGTTCTGGATACTTATTAGTTCTGTATTAGATGGAACAGTGAGATAAGTAATAGCCCTGACAATCCAAATAAGCACCACGGCTTTTTTGGAAGCCGTGGTGCTTACAGAACGCATAAAGACGGTTTTCAATTAATTTAATCCAATAGTGGCCTTATTATTTTTCTGAAGGCTCATTCACGAGAATAGGCTTCCGTATTTTTCAGCGTATTCGTAGTAGCCGTAGCGGTACATATACATTGTCTTTTCAATTTCTTCCGCCGTATCAAAATTAATCATGTGCAAAACCAGCTCAGTAAAATCTATAGGGGCTGTGCCATTTGCGGTCACCAGGTTTTTATCTTTAACAGCCTGCTTTTTCATAAACTCTGCATCCGGATGATAGCTTTCGTAGTCCTGCCAAAAGTAAGACGAATTGCCGGTATGCCTGAAATGATTTAAAAATCCATTCCTTGCTAAATAATCTACCGCTCCGCATATGGCACCAACCGGAGTATTTTTAGTGATCGCTTCGCCCACTAAATTAAAAATATCATCGCTTTCAATGCCCCACTTGTTGCCGCCTATTAATACGAGCAAATCGAAATCCGGATGGTTGTTGATTTTATAATCCACCGCTGTTTTAAAGCCTCCGATGGATGTAACCTGCTCATGCAGAGAAATTGTACTAACCGCCCAATCCTTACTTTCATTCAATGTGGCCGACAGGTAAGCGGCTTCCCAGTCAGCATACTCATCTAAAAGCAGAAACAATGCTCGTTTCAAAGTAACCCCCTCCTAAAATTAAATTCAATTAATCGCCGGAAAGATTCATTGGTCCAAACGCCTAATAAGACGCGCCGGGTTTCCTCCCACAAGCGTACGGGCAGAAACGTCTTTGGTAACGACTGCTCCTGAAGCGATAACTGCGCCGTCTTCAATGCGAACGCCTGGATTGATGATGGCTCCTCCACCGAGCCACACATTATGGCCGATCGTCACAGGCGTTCCGTATTCCTGCAGTGTCGCGCGGGACGCTTCCTCCATCGGATGATTTACGGTATATATGTGCACACCCGGGCCCAGCATCACTCCGTCACCGAACGTAATTGGCGCCTCATCGAGCATCACGCAGTTGAAATTGGCGAAAAAATGGTCGCCAAGGTGAATATTATAGCCATAGTCACACCAGAACGGAGGACTAATCCGGGCTTCTTGCCCCATTGTTCCTACGATTTCCTGTAGCAGCTGATTTTTTCTTTCTTTTTCCCGGACACTGATGGAATTATACTCTTCAAGCAGCAGCTTCGCCTCCAGCCGCTCCGCTGCGAGTTCAGTATCGTGCGGCAGAAACAGCTCTCCATTCATCATTTTTTGCTTCTCACTTTTCATTCAGCCACCTCTTTTATTTCCGCTTCTTAAGTCTTGAACACTTCTATACGCCCACTATACCACTGTTCGTTTAATCCGGGAGATTTGTTTTACGGAATGCTCCAGAAATTTCTTTTTCTTTTTAACACATCTGTATTAAAAAAATGATATACTTACATTACTTTCTAAACACCGGGGGTGTACTATGCCAAAACTCATTGACCACGAAAAGAAAAAGGAGCAGATCATTGAATATGCATGGCAGTCCATTGTGAACAGCGGAGCGAAAGGCGCGACGGTAAGAAATATCGCAAAGCTCGCAGATATGACGCCGGGGCAGATCCGCTACTACTACCCTACTCACAGCTCGCTGCTCGATGCAGTCATGAAAAAAGTAAATGATAAAGTTGCCCAAAGAATTCAGGAGATTTTCGGGCAGGAAAATGTCACCGAAAAGGAACGGGTCATTCAGGCAATACTCGCAGTTCTTCCTTTGGATGCTGACCGTTACGCAGATATGGAGGTGTGGATGGCGTTTCAGTACGAAATCCATGCAGCAGGGACGGGTTCCATGGGAGATGAGATACGAATGCTCATTCAAAAATCCCTACAGTACTTAAACGAAAAACAAATGCTGCAGGAGGAGATGCCTGCCGAGCTCACTACCATGCGTGCTCATGCCCTCGTTGACGGCCTGGCCCTGCATAAATGGTTAACCCCTGACCGCATAGATAATACAAATATTATTAAACTGATTCGTACCGAAGTCCATTCCTGGCTTAAGGAGGAGTATAGATGAACTTCATACTGCTGTTGATTATTGGGATCGAAATAGCCTTCTGGCTGGTTATTGCTGCCGGATTAATTATTCGTTACGTGTTTCAAATGCCCAGACTGGGTTTGTTTTTTCTCGCCTTAACGCCCGTCCTGGACCTGGTGCTGCTGGTTGCGGCCTCCGTAGATCTTATGGGCGGGGCAAGATCAACCACGGCTCATGCCATTGCTGCCATTTATATTGCAGTATCCGTTGTTTTTGGCAAGCAGATGATCCGCTGGGCCGACGAACGGTTCAGATATTATATTATGAGGCAGGGTGACAAGCCGCCCAGGCTCTACAGCTATGCCTACTCCTGGAAATACTTTAAGGACTGGGTCAAACACGTATTGGCATATGCGCTGGGAACGGGACTGCTGTGGGCAGTTATTTTTCTTGTTAATAACGCAGACAGAACGGAAGCATTGAGCGGCACGATTAAATTATGGTCGCTCATCGTAGTGATCGATTTAGTTATCTCCATTACGTACTTTATATGGCCGCGCGAGACGAAATATAAAGAAGAAATTCATGAGTAACACGCCCTAAAAATTTTCATGACGATTTATACTTAAATATTATCGTCGCATAGCCTATTACAGAAGCGGCAAGAAACAGCACATGATAGCCAAACGAGACAGCGACAATTCCGGAAAAAATGGACCCTGCCGCCTGCCCCAGGGCAAGCGTTAAAAACGGCAGCCCCAATCCAATGGAGGGGTTCGTCCGGAACACTGAAACGCCCCAAACAATCAGGACCCCGGTGATGAAAACGTAGGAGCTCCCAAACAAAAACGGTGACAAAAATCCAGCCACGGGGCTGCCGGGCCAGCTTCCGAGCAGCAGGGAGGCAGTGGACAGCGTTACTACTGAAAGTCTGAAGGCATTCCCAATGCCAAACCGGTTAATAAAGATGCCGGCGGTACCACCCAATAAACCCGACAAACCGATTATTACCCAGAGCCAGTCTCCCAGATAGGCAGGCACGCCGTCCAAATTTACGATAAAATCTCTCGAAAAGGTCCAGTAGGCTGCCGAAGAGATACCCAGAAGCAGGGAGGCCTGGATCAGCTGGACAGACTGCTTCCACTCCTGCTTCACAAAACCAGCCAAGCTCTTCTTTTCAATTGTTGGCTCGTGGGGGAGCACTTTGTAGTTGGCAGCCAGCACGATCACGGCGATAATCATAAAGATCACATACGTCTCCCTCCAGCTGTCCACCATCATAATCGCGATGGCACCAGTGAAGGCCGTTCCGATGCTTGTACCGGAATTGATCCAGGCGTTCGCCTGGTTCTGCTCCCGGGCTGCTACCGTCGTATTTACAATACTGGCATACGGCGGGGACGATAAGCCCGTACTCATCCCTGCCAAAAATATCCCTGCCCCGAGCCCGACCGGAGTTAAAGAAACGGAGATCACGCCAAGGCCAATAATCGACAACAGTCCCGCTGCCACCAGCATGAGCCTGGAGGCCACCTTCCGGGAAAACATCATCGCTGCTACTATCGCTATACAGTACGCCACATAGGACATAGAAGAAATGATTCCACTCGTGGATTGGGTCATATTGATTGCTTCATTAATATAGGGAAGCATCAGCCCATAGCTGAACCGTGACAGCCCGTAGGTCACCGCAATCATCGGCAGGCCGGCAAGAATTAATTTATTTGCGTTCATGTTCTTTCGCTCCTTTTTATTTATTGATCGTTCATTCAATAAATGATTAAAAAATAAGAGCCATCAGCATTAAATGATGCTCTTTTCCATATCTATTCGTTGACCGCCTGCATGCTTTTCGCCAAATCGAATGCCGATTTTTCTACTTCTTCCATCTCCAGAATTTGAGCCATGGACGTAGTTCCTTCCAGTATCATGAACAGCTTCATTTCGAGCGTTTTAGAATTATTAAAGGGCTTGATGTCCCGCTCAATTTTATTTAACAGGGTTGTTTTATGCTCTTTACTCATAGCAGTAATCTCTTCGTTAACTCCCTCATATTCCTGCTTCGCTCTTAAGAACAAACATCCATTAAAGCCGTCCGTTTTCATCCAGTCTACGTGGGCCTGGATCAGTGATTCCGCGTATACGGTGACACTATCTGCTCCATCCGTTTTTTCTTTTATAAAGTCGAAATACCGTATTTCCCTGCGCTTTAATATTTCTATAATCAACACTTCTTTGGACTTAAAATGATAATACATCGTCATTGGCGCCACTCCGACTTCATTTAATATACTTTTGACCCCGACAGCATGAAACCCGTTTTGATAAAAGAGATCTTCTGCGGTGTTCAATATAACCTCTTTTTTCGATGCCGCTTTCATAAATCGACCTCCTTTCATTTATTGAACGTTCATTATAATAAATCGTAACATATTCTACCGTGAAATGTTACTTTATTGTTTTTTCTTTCTAATTTTTTCTGCCGTATCATTTAAAAATTCATCTATATTATATTCCTTGTAATCATCCCGAATTTCAGAGATGACCATGCTTTTCGCTTCCTGCTCTGTTTTTCCTTCCTTCATTAAACCCAGTAGCTTATCATTATAAGCTCTCTTGTAATCTTCTTCACCCTCGGAAATATTTTCAGCATCCCCGCCCCAGATAATACCGACAATTTCTTCTAAAAACTCCCGATATTCCATATCGCTTCCCCCTTTTCGTATAATATTTTATAATTCAATTATACTTTACCCTTTCAAATGTAAGTTGAAGAAATTTTTATACAAAAGTGAAGCGTATTAAAAAAGACTGGCTCTTGATGTACATAGAGACAGTCCTTTACGTATTCACGATTTAAAAACGTGCTTTACCATAAGCACCCAAAAGGGGATAACAATGATAAGAAGTAAAACAATAGCGATCGCTGAGAATAGATTGGAAATGAACGAGTCTTGGACAATCATTAAATAGATATTAAAAAAAATTACAGCCGTGAGAAAAATTCCTCCAATGACTGATCCGGTATTCATTGTTTGTTTCAATTAAACACCCCCAACTATAGAAAAGAACGAACCCTCACCAGGTTCGTTGTATTCGTTATGAAAAATTCCAGGAAATCCAGCAGCGGCACAGCGATGTTATGTTCTATTCTTATTCATTATAGCATCTGCCTGCCTTTTGATTAAGAAATAACCATTGAGGATGAAAATAGTTTACCCTGGAGGGCAGGATCTGAATCATCGTGATGAGAGCTTCAAACATTATGTAGGTTAAAAGTCTTAGCTCTTTAAAAAATATTGTATTATATTCTACATTGGTTTTAATATGTAATTTTTCATTTTCATCACGAACCGTCATCAAGAAGCACCCGTCAGTAAAAGGAATGATACCGTGCCCTCGACAAAATATAACAGCAATTCATTATCACAAACATACAGCAAAATCGAAAAAGCTCTTGGCCGCCGGGAAGCAGCCGTTCACTATTCAATGTACTATTGCTACCAGGAAGCCCTCAAACGCCGGGAACTGGTAAACAATAAATGGTTCGCCTGCCACATTTCCACTATTGCCGATGAGACTGGATATTCCAAAAGACAAGTCAAGCGTGCGACCCGTAAACTCTGGCGGAAAAAGTGGCTGAAAATCATGGATTTAGAAGGCTATCAGACTCCTTTATACCAATGGCTTGATGACTCGGTGGACTCAATTCTGGAACTGGTCAGCTATCCATCAAAAAAGGTCTATCTCGCAATTCAAAGGGAATACACCTATCAAAACGGGTTTCACAACTATGTACTGGACGGATGGTTTGAGCATTCCATCAAACAAGTCGCTGCATCTGCCGGCTTGTATCAGGTTGAAACCAATTTTTCAATCAAGGAGCTGAAAAGAAACGGACTTTTGGAGCAGAAAAATATTGGGATCATTAATTATTTCCGGTTGTCCAAACGCTAATTGCTCCGTTTGTTCTTTTTTCCATAAACATGAATGCCGATGGCTTACCTAATCATTATATTAATGATTTCCCAACAATATGTTAAGCAGGAGCAGCCGGTATAATTGTTATTTTCTGTTTTATAAATTCCCAGTATTTATTCTCATAGAAGGTAATAGCTTCTTCATTTATATTGGATTTACGATTAATGATTCTCTTTTCTTCTACGCTTCCCTGCTTCCACTAGCGTGTGAGTAACGTAAAATAATCCAATACCAACAAAAACAATAATGAATAAATTTACTGCAATACTCCATAAACCATTTACTGGTAAATACGAAAACAGCCAGGCCACCGGGAGCAAAAAAATAAGATCGTATGTATTAATTTGAGCAAAGGTATATTCAAGAGTTTCCTGTTCCTTATCTCTCATATTTGACTGCCCCCTGTTTTAGCCTGATTTTTTTAATTATGAAAAACGGCTGCTGACTTCGGACATCTCTGTACATATGCAAGTAAATAACTGACGAACAAATTTTATTATCATTCATTAATTTGATCACCGCGGATAGGATTGCAGCCGTTCTCAAACCTCATACGGATAGATTTCCTCTGAAGAAAATCCGCCCGGGTCGACAGCTGCATGTGCAGATGGGCCTCTGATGAATTGCCCGAGTTTCCGCATTTTCCTATCAACTGTCCTATTGAAACGCGTTCACCCTCCTGCACCAGAATAGAACCGGGCTGCAGGTGAGCCAGAACGCTGTACTCCTCGGAAGCATGATGAATAACCACCACATTACCGGCCAGCTTCTCTTCATTCATGACTCCCGGCTCGTTGTCCGGAATTCCATCCACAATCGCAGCTACAGTACCCTCTGCCGGCGCATAAATTGGTTCCCCATACGCCGCATAGTGCTCATTTCGTGCCGGCGATTTTTCATAGGTTTTACCTTCGTTTTGAATCACTAGATCATACGCATAGCGTTGGTTGGATAAGGGGTGATGAGCGTTAGCCAGAGGATGGTTTCCACCCCAGACGATTGTCCATCCTACCCCCGGTTGTACCGGCCAGCGATACTGTTGCCTGGATTCCTCCTTTTCGCCAATGGGATCAATAGCTACGGGGATCATAGCCAAGCCGTGTATGATGTATTCATCATCCATGTATACATCAATCGCCCGTTCATTCCGGTCATCGTTCCAAACATACTGCACTAAATGTTCGTCTATTTGATATGAAAACAGAAGACTGTATGCTGTTACCCCTTTATTGAAATCGGCTGCCATTTTCTGAAATTCTTCGCTGGCAGCAAGCCGCTTAAAATAGTTCGTAGTTTGCTCGTAAATGCGAACAAAATCGCCGCGCAGAAACGAATTTCCAAACTCCTGAGGCGGTATTGGATCATCCGGAAATGTAGACGTCATGATGCCTTCCTCCTGAAAAGTCATTTTGCGGTTCGTATTACTAACCATCAAGCTATTCCTTTGGGGCACTTATCCAGGAAGTGCCCCAGGCAGCCGTCAGAATAAAGACTACTATCAACCCAGCGGATATAATCGGCTTTCCTAATTCATAACCGAGTCCCAAATATCCAGCTATAATTGCCACCAATAGCAAAGAAACCGGCGTTATCATTTGCTTTCCCTTCATTTTTGATTCCCCCAATTACCAACAACTTCTATTCTTTATTCCTTCATCATATCAGGAGTCAGTAATAGAAGGAATATTATGGATAATATTTATTTCGAATTAGAAAACTTATTTCTTTTGACTTTGCCTGCAAGCTTTTTTAGAAAATCGATATGGATCATTATATGATAGTAGGTATTTTGTCGTTCGAATTAAAAAAGGGGACCGTCAATAATTTTGTGTAAACGGCCCCTGTCCTTTTCCAGCCGTAAAGTTACCCCTGCTGTTGAAACATGTC
>NZ_JBQOJA010000047.1:0-13119 GCF_054971385.1 Marinococcus tarijensis
AAAGAACAAGTGATGGATGATTTTAAACAGGCCCAAAACAAAGGAAGCATTTTGTATAAAGACGTGATCTCTTTTGATAACGAGTGGTTACAGGAAAACGGCATTTATGACCCAACAACTAAACAGGTAGACGAAAAGAAATTGAAAGAAGTTACCCGCGCAGCTGTGTCCGATATGCACGAAAAAAATAACTTTAAAGACACGATGACGTGGACCGGAGCCGTTCACCATAACACCGAAAACATTCATATTCATTTGGCTTCCGTCGATACGGAACCGGGAGACGATCAACGGGGCCGACGGAAATTAAAATCACTGGAAGGGATGCGGTCCACGTTCGTCAATAAGATTCAAGACCGGTCGTTTGAACACAAAGAGATTAATGATCTGATGCGAAATAAAATCGTGAATAAGAAGAAAGAACAGCCGGACATGAAAGGCATGGACCGGGGCATGAAAAAAGATTTTCTGGCGATCAAAAAGCAACTGCCGGAAAACAAACGGTACTGGCAATACGGGTATCAAAACATTAATCATGTGAAGCCCGATCTGGATAAACTGACCGAAAAATATTTACAAAAGAACTTCCCCAAAGAAATGAAACAGCTCGATCAAAAATTGAACAAAGAAGAAAAGATGCTGAAAAAAGTGTACGGGGAAGGGAACGAATCTCGGTACAAGGATTACAAACAAAACAAAAAAGATGATCTGTATAAACGGATGGGAAACACGTTCTTGCAGGAAATGAAATCGTATGATTATAAGGAAAAAAATATCGAACAAAAGCAACGTTCTTCTGGCACAAACCAGAAGCGAGTGAACTTTCAAAAGAACCGGGCTTTGAATCAGATACAGTATGGATTGAATCGGGTGGTCCATGCGGAACTGAACAGCTATCAGAACCAGAACGCCTATGAACAGATGCAACGAAATATCCAAAATAACCAGAGGGGGCAATCCTTATGAGTGATGTTATTAGCCGTGTGCGGCTATCCGAAGAAGCCGATGCTTACGTCAAAGAAATGAAAGAAAAACGAAACGAACGATCGCAGGCCAAGATCATTGACCAACTCCTGTTAGAACACCAACAGGAACACAAAGATTTGGAAAAGGGAGACTACGTGACATCCATGTTGATGGCTCAAATGAACCAAAAAATTGAACAGGAATTTCATAAATATTTTAATCGGTTACAGCTGGGCGTGAACAACACGGACCGTAATTCGCAGATGCTTCTGGAACTGATGAACGGCTTAATGGTTAGCAGTAATATCTCCGATATTATGCCAACTAGTGAATTTACCTCGAAACCATATACCACGGCCAAAGAAGAAGTGAATGAACGAATTGCGAACCTGCAACAACGAAAAGCGGAATATGAGAAGAAACAAAATCAAACACAAGGAGGATAATGATGGGCCGACAAGAATTTGGATTTATTCAAGAAATGGGTGAAAAAGACGTGGTGGTGGTGGTCGAAAAACAAGAAATGGTTATTCCGTTAGAAGCAAAAGATATGGACCTTCTGCAGCAGATGATGGTGGAAACAGATATGGAATATGTGTTGGTTGATCTGGACGAAAAACAATTACTATTCGACAGTGATGTAATGGAAGGCGAAGCCAATAATCCGGCGCTAAAGGATCTCGATGTGGGCGTGGATGATGATGGATATGTGCGATAACAAAGGAGGACAACCGCATGGCTTATAAGAAAAAATCAGCCGAAACGAAACGGCAGGAAGTGGAACAATTAGCCGAAGATCGCAACGATCAAGTGGATAGTTACTTTCAGTCCTCGGAGAACATGAAGGAATACTTGAGCTTTATGAGCAAGTTCTATGATTACTCGGTCGGCAACTCCACACTGATACAAAAACAGTTTCCGGGAGCAAACGCCGTCGGTGGTTTTCAGTTCTGGAAAGAACAGGGCTTCTCGGTCCAAAAAGGCGAAAAGGGAAACAAGATTCTGGTTCCGGCCCCGTTCAAAACCTTTGAACGACAGGAGAACGGCGAAACCAAACAGGTGGGACTGAACAAGGCCACGAAAGAGGAAAAAGCGAAGATCGACCGGGGCGAATTAAAGGTCCAGGAACACCGGCATTATAAAACCGCCGCCGTGTTCGATATTTCGCAGACGAACGCCACGGCCGACGATTTACCGAAGATTTATCCGAACAAATGGCTGGAAGGCTCGGTGGAAAACTATCAAGCGTTTTATGATTCGATGGAACGATACAGCAACAACATGAACGTGGACGTGCTGGCCGAACCAATGGAAGAACTCGGGGCGTCTAAAGGCCAGTACATCGAGTACACGCAGACCAGCCCCGGAGGGGCATCATCCTCTCACCGGGCGATTCAACTCAATCCCCGGAACGATGAACTCCAGAACGTGAAAACCCTCATCCATGAAGCGGCACACGCTCAACTGCATGGCCGGGACAAGGAAGGCAAGGACCTGCCGCACTCGGAGAAGGAATTTCAAGCCGAAATGACGGCCTATACGGTGAGTACGCATTTTGGACTGGATACGAGTGATTACAGTCTGGATTACCTGCATACCTACAACCAACAGCATGATACGACAACCGACAAAGTGGCATTGCTTCAAGGTGTCAAAGATACATCGTATGACATGATTACGCATCTGGAAGATGATCTGCAGATTGAAAACACCTACGAAGAAGCAAGCACCAATGAATTACAAGAGCGATTCCAAAACTATGAAGTGGTCGCCAACGGGACCGTTCAAACGATTGGAGATATGGATGCTGATACCTTCCGGTCCACGTTTGAAGATCGGTACGGCAATAATTTATTGGCACATGGGGATGTTCGAGGGGAAACGGTCGAACAGGAAGTGCAAGCCTTTAACGATCTTAAAGACCCGGAGCTGGCTAGTCATAACAATATGAAGATCGTAGACCCAACGATCGAAGAACCACAAGCCTATGTGGAATGGTCAGAAACGAAGATGGACGGCCAAATGATGGCTCTTTCGGACATGGATAAAGCCCTAGCCCAAGCAAACATGAACAGCATGGGAGACATCGGGTACGACAAAACCAAAGTACAGGTGATGATGCCGCCCGATGAAGCGAACGAACAGCAGGTGATAGCGGCTGATCGGCTGGAGATCGGGGATGGCTCGTACCATGATTTACACTCGGAACTTGATCGACAGGGCTATTCCTTTCACCGGGAGCATTTGAACGATCAATCGTATCTGCAAGACATTTACACGCCGGAAGCCTTTGAACAAACCTTTGAAGATTTAGCGGTGAAGATTCAAGAACACAAAGAAGGACATACAAGCATGGACAACTCTGATCTATATGAAAGCCAACGACAGGACGTACAGGCGTTTACCGAAGAACATGGGTACGTTCCTGGGGCAAAGGCCGAAGCGATTCATCAAGCCACGACCACGGACGTTCAAGAGCGTCAACAGGACCGGGCAGCGGTCAATCAAAGTGTGCAGTTGGCATCGGCTTATACCTCCTATCACGATCATGTAACCAACGAACAAGGGCAAAAGAACCCGGACATGGAAACGGTGTTTGATCGGGTGGAAAGCCAAAACGCCTATGAAGCCTTAAAAGAACAGGCGGTCGATCAGAACGTGCTGACCGTTGATACCGTAAATCGACTGGAACAACGGCTGAAAGGCGAAACCACAACAGAAAAAGAACCAACGTGGCCGTTTGAACAGGCCGATACGAAAAGCGTCACCAAAGAGGAAACCGTGGAAGAAACCACCACCCGGAAAACCGTTCGACAGAACGGCATGAGCATGTAGAAAGGAGGGAGAACACATGGCCAACCGCCGAGTAAACAGTGAGGAAATCGAACAGGCCAAAACCGTGGGGTTGATGGATTACTTGGATGCGAACGGCTTAGAAGTAAAACAGCAGGGCAACGGCCAACCGCCGTATTATAACTTAGTGGAAAACGACAGCTTGGTCATTCAGGGCGAAAAATACTTCTGGAACAGCCGACAGGAAGGCGGCTACGGGGCGATTCATTTTGCGATGACGTACCATGACCTTTCCTTTCCCGATGCCGTCCGGCGCATCAATGAACACGAATATGCGTTGGACCGCCAGCCAGTGCAACAGGTGGAGAAAGAGCCGTTTTCCTACCCTTCGCATTACGAGGTGGCCGATACCTCGAACGTCCGGGACTATTTGGTGAATGATCGGAAGGTCGATGAACGAGTGGTCGATTGGTGCTTGAACAAAGATTTGATCGTGCAGGACCGGAAAGATAACTGCGTGATGAAATGGAAAGATCGGGACGGGGAAACGATTGGAGCTGATCGACAGGGAACAAGGCCGATGGAGAACGGGAAGCATTTTAAAGGCGTGGTGAAAAGTTCGGCGGAGGACGGCGGTTTTGCGATCAATGTCGGCAAGAACATTGATAAAATTGCGCTGTTTGAAAGTCCAATAGACGCGCTTTCCTACTGGTCGGAGAAAAAGGGAGACGTTCAGAATACCCGATTGCAAAGCATGAGTGGTTTGAAAATACAGGCGGTGAAACGGGGCTTGCAGGACTTACAGGCCGACGGGCATAAAGTGACGCAGGTGATCTCGGCCGTGGATAACGATGCCGCCGGAGATCATTTTCACGACAAGCTGAAAGACTATATTAATCATAATGCGATTGTCGATCATCGGCCCACGCAGACCAAAGACTGGAATGAGGAATTGAAGCTGGGCGTTCAACAGGACCAGAAGGAACCGCCGAAAGTCAAACAATCGTCTCCTTCAATGGGAATGTCTTAATTAAAATAGCGGCATGTGTATCATTTAGTAAAAGAAGGTCCACCGTATTGTTGGTGGGCCTTCTTTTAGATATAAGTATTAAAATTAAAAAGGAGGACCAGATTTAAGGAAGTTTATGCACCAGTCAATGATACTTTTAAGAAATTGAAACGTGCTAAAGATATTCTTAATACTAGCTAATAATTCGACAAAGGATTTTACAGCAAAGTAAGCATAAGTATTTAAACATAGTTCATAAAACCAATTACTAACACCTTTTGAAGCATTTTTTAACTTATTTTCTTTTACTTCTTCATAAGGAAAGTCTATATCAAAATCTAACGAGTAATTTGCAATATCGGCCATCTTCATATTTAACAAAGATGTGATGTTCTCACGAAATTCTTTTTGTCGTTGTTCTTGTTCTGCGAGGGCTTGTCTTAACGATGCAGTAGGATCTTGGCTAAACTTTTTTATAGTATCATTAAAGGAATTTAAAAACTTTTGGATTTCTTGATTTTGGTCTAAAGTCCAAGAAACATTAGGTATTTTGGTATTAAAAAATGAAAAAATAGTTGATCGAAGTTCTTTTTGCTTTTGCTCATATTCTGCAAATATCTGTTTTCCTAACATAGAAGGCGTTTGAATCATTTTTTTCGTGAATTGATTTTCGCTTAATGCTTCTGCCAGAAGTTTATTCGTATTGACAGGCTTCATTGATTCTTGTGTTACATGAAATTTGGGATAAGAAAAAGAAGTGATTTGCTGTTGTCGTTTACTAATATCATTAAACAACTTATATGGATTAATTGGCTTGTAGTTCCAACTAGTCATGAATAACCTCCAGTGCTTCCCCTATGTTTTTGTCTTTTATTTAGCAATTTATTTCCTATAACGGTACACGTCACTGAAAAGATTATGGCTATCAACAATTCCATGAGATAGGGTAACGCAAAAAAAGTATCTAACAGAATGATGCTTATAGTGACGAAAACACCGGCTAGTATTCCTATCTGCCATTCCTTCATCGTAGAAATTTCCCCCTCGAACATCAAAGAGTGTAAAATAATCTCTGTTATTATTCTACTAGGAAATGGAAATAACACAAATAAAAGCTAGGAGTACGACTTCAAATCATGTCAATGGGCTTTTCTTGTATCAATAGGTAGAAAAAAGGAGTGTAGGCGTTGAAAGAGTATGAAAACACAAATAATCTCGACGTTTGGGCATTTGTCTATCTTCTAGCAAAAGACATACATAGTATTTTAGGCGAAAATTTAACGGGTCTCTATGTGCATGGCTCGTTGGTTTTAGGAGGTTTCAGTACAGCAAGTAGTGATATTGATCTTATAGGAATAACAGAAGCTCCATTAGCAAAGGAAGATGCTTTCAAACTAAAAACGCTACTATTAGCGTATTCCATGCACCCTTATCCAGTCGAAATTAGTTTTTTGAATATGAATCATCTAATAGGGTGGGAACATCCTAGCACATTTGATTTCCATTTTAGTGAACAATGGAGAAATCATTTTGAATTAGCCATGCCAACGTCGGATGATTTTACTTTTCAAAATATAAAAGATGAGGATTTAGCGGCACATCTTACGGTCGTCAATCATAAAGGAATTTGTATTCTAGGAAAGCCAATTAGCAAAGTATTTCCTTCTATTCCCAAGAATCATTATTTATCTTCGATATTGGGAGATTTTCAAAGCTGTTTACAGAATATCGAACAAGAACCAGTATATTGTACGTTAAATATTATTCGTGTATATCAGTATCTCCGAAATCATGAAATTACTTCAAAACTGGAAGCTGGAGAATGGGGACAAAACCATTTGCCAAGAGAATATAAAGAAACTATTCAACGCATTATGAATCGTTATCAAACAAATATAGCTAACGATGATATTAAAATTAGTGAGTTAATTCGGATAAGAGAGCATATAGTAAAACAGGTAGAAAAATTATTAGGTCGTCCTGTCGATTTCTAAAGAACAACAAGTTTTTCTTCTGATTGCCAAAGATTAGTCATAGGGAGACATAAGCGCATCTAAGGAAAGGTCTAGCAGCGTGGCTAAGGCTTCGGCTTCCCGAAAGCCGATGTTTGGCACTCGGTTGGCTTCATAGACCGACTTCGACACCAGACACATGGTACAGACGTCGTTCACGGTTAAATCTTTGGACGTTCGGGCGTGATAAAGCAGACCACCGATGTAATGGGGAGAACGGACGTCCCGGATAGATTTGTTCATTTATAATGACCTCCAATTTTTTTCGATCGTTCGAGGGCTTGGCCCGCATCGGTTAAGGAAGAAGCGTACATAATAATGCCGCCGCCGTACCGGTCTTTTAAGGCATCGACCGTCTGGTTCAACGAGGACCGGTCCTCCACGTCATCAAATAAACTTAACTGCCGGTGCTTGTCCGGTTCGACCTTTTCCAGTGACACGCCAATGCGCCGGACCGGTGTGCCAAGCCAGTGACGGTCAAACAGCTTCTGACAGGCGTGATAGATCACCCGGCCGTCATTGGTCGCCATGTTGAGTGTTCGTTGCCGGGAAAAGCCGACCGGGTTTTCATATGTGCCGCCAATACTTAAAGACAGTTGATGTCCTATTAATCGTTCGTCCCGGGTGCGGCGGGCCACTTCTTCGGCCAGTTCGCGCAAAATCACAAAAATCTCCGTTCGTTGATGGTAGTCTCTCGGCAGGGTCATGCCGTGGCCGATGCTTTTTTTCTGTTGATGGGTGTCGGGCGTAACGGGAGACGGGTCGATACCGTTGGCATACTGCCACAACAGCTCCCCGTTGATGCCCCACCGATGCTGTAATTCTTCCACGGGATAATTCGCTAAATGGCCGATGGTACGGATGCCCGTCTGCATGAAGTGTTTTTCCATGCGGTTGCCGACACCGAACAGCTCGCCAATCGCAAACGGCCAAAAATCATCGGCTAGGCGATTCTTATGAAAATGAAAGATGCCTCCAGGGCGCTTTTTGGCTTGCAGATCACAGGCACTCTTGGCAAGGATTTTATTTTCGCCAATGCCGATACGGGCATGGATGCCAAATTGTCGCAGAATGGCTTTTTGCAGGCTTTTAGCGGCTTGCTCGGGCCGGGACTGATGGACCGTTCCGGTGAGTTCGATAAACGATTCATCCACGGAGAACGGCTCCACTTGATCGGTATACGTTAAAAACAGTTCATTGATCTGCGTGGATATGTCGATGTACAACTGCATCCGGGGTTTAAGGACCGTTACCTCGGGACAAAGCGATTGAGCTTCCCAAAGAGCTTGGGCGGTCTTGATGCCGTGGCTTTTCGCCACGGGACAGGCCGCCAGAATCACCCCACTGCGCCGGTCCGGGTCGCCGGCCACCACGACCGGATGCTGGGACAGGTACGGATGGTAGACCTTTTCGATCGAAGCATAAAAACTCTGCATGTCGATCAGAAACACCACTCGTTTCATTGGTTTGCCCTCCTTTTACGACTGGACCGCCACAGCTTGAAGATGTTCGACGGGAATAACTACCACGGCTCCCCCCACTTGAAGCCATATCTGCGGCGGTGCGTCCCGAAAACGGGCCGCATAACCCGTTGTTGTGTGAAACTGACCGTCCTGCCAGTACGTGACGTCCAACAGCCACGTATACGCCATGCCGTCATGAATGATCTGCATATATTCTTCCATCATCTGGTCGTCCATTTCGGGAGGGTCCTGCCACGTTTGGGCTTCCTGCCGTTGTAACCACTGCTTGCGCCATTCCGGGAGAATCATGCGACTACTTTCCCAACGGAGATTGCTGGTCGGTGTGAGTTTGTTGGATTTCATGGGTATCACGTCCTTTCGTTACTACCTAGTATACACGAACAAGCGTTCGTTTAAACAGGTATTTTTTAATATAAATGTATTATTGTATTATTGTATAATTTGATCAAAGGTGATAGAATGAATATAGAAGTTAAGAAAAGATAGATAAATGAGGAATCGGCATGAATCAAGCCTGGAACATGGAAGAATTGGAAGCGAAGATTTACAGCAGTTCTAAGCAGTTATTAATCGTTAGTATCATGCTCATTGCGGTGTCCTCGGCATCCCTCTGGTTACAACAATGGTTTTCATGGCTGGCGATTGTGGCCGTTCTTCTGGCATTGGCATTGTTCACTTTTATCAAGGTGGTTCAAATCTTTCAGTGGCAGAAACGGATTAATGAATTAATGAGACGAAAATGAGATACTAGAAAGGATGAGCAACCATGCAACAGTTTGCTTTTGCGATTACCGATCACTTTTTCCCTAGCATCTTAGAGGGAGAGATTCAGGCCGATCACGAAGAAGCTGCGAAAGCGAAAATCAAAAGCCTGTATGCGAAAGAATTAGACACCGAAGAACAAGCAATCGACATTCTTACATTAGAACAACAGTAATTCATGCTAGGGGAGGGTGACGGCTGTGTTTGGACGAAAAAAAGAGGAACAAGACCAACGGTTTTATCTCAAACACAAGAACAGCATTTCATTTCTTGGAGAAGTTTCCATTATTGTTGATCGAGAAACCGGCATTAACTATATCAATTCGTCCATAGGGAATGGAAATGGTTTAACGGTGTTATTAGATGAAGAAGGAAAACCGGTTCGAGATCAAACATAGATAGGGTTAGAAAAAAGGAGAGGAAAAACGATTGGATAAAGTGAGATTGGGATTTATTCTACTCATCATTTTGATTGGCGTCCTACATTTTAGTGGCGTTTATGTGTTCCCGTTATGGTTTATCCTGTTGCTCCCGGTATTAGGAATAGTAATTAACATTGGCATTGTTAAGTATGAAAGAGATAACGAAAAAGCTCTAGATGAATAGAGAAAGAAAAGCATAAAAAAGAGGTGCTAAAAAACACCTCTTTCATCTCTATTGGCTTAATTCTTTTGGAGAAACGTGATCTATTCCATAAGCAACGGAGGAAAAAGCAAACGCATCTTTCTCTGGATGCTCCCGTTTTAGTTCGGCATAGGCTTGGCCTAAATTCCAATCCAATAATTGAAAGTTTCGTTCAAATTGGTATTTGTCTGTTTCGTGAAGGAGAATCACCACATGACGTTCTCCGTGAATCACATGCAGTTCATTTTCTACTAATACGGTCTGAACGTTTTGCTCGGCAATTTCTTGTATGTTTGCTTCGGTGCTTTCAAACTCCCCGATCAAGATATTCAATTCTATGTCGTCAAAATGCGTTACATGGGTAATCTTATAATGATTTGGCTCCATCTATAAACACCGCCCTAGCTAAAGTAAAATATGTTATTATTGTACCAAAAAAGGAGCTGACAAGGATGAATCACGTTCATATGTTAGATACATTTGCTCAGTATGAAGAGTTGGTCCTCCTTCAAGACGTGGACAAACGTAAAGATTATTTTCGTTATGAAATGATGCGTCCTTTAGAAGGGATGTGGAACCTTATTAACGTTCCACTAAAAGCGAAACAACCAAATGGTTACGATGTCATCATGGCATCCCAAATGCTTGGGTTTGCGGATATTTCTGAGGATCAGTATATCAAAGAAGGACTAACGGTTTTAAAGGCCAGTAATGTACATATGGTTATCGAAGATACGCTTCAAACCTGTATCAAAAAAGCGAATGAAGCTGAATTAAATGTAAACGCCGAGAGCATCACCTTTGGCCTTTATGTTGCTGATCCGATGAAGTTAGAACTTCAAAAGGGCTACACAGGTTTCGGCGGCATCCCCGGTTATATGATGATAACCATTTTTCCCAATGATTATAATTTGCCGAGAATACCTGCGGTGATTGCGCATGAATTTCATCACAACATTCGTTTCTCCTATTTTGATTGGGACTATGGGAATGTAACCGTTGGAGACTATCTGGTGATTGAAGGACTAGCTGAATCTTTTGCCAAAGAGCTTTATGGAACCGAACAATTAGGTCCCTGGGTGACTAGCATGAACAAGGAAGAATTGGCGTATTCCATTGAAGTTATTGGAGATGCTTTGGATGTGAAGGGGTTTGCGGAAGTAAGCAGCTACATGTTCGGAGATGAAGTAGCATCGAAGGAAGGTTATCAGCCTGTTGGGCTTCCGTTCTGCGCTGGTTATGCCGTAGGTTATGAAGTCGTTCAATCGTTTATGAAAAATACAAATAAAAGTATTTATGAGGCCACTTTAAGTTCCACAGATGAAATTATTGATCATTGTGGCTTGTTTACTTAATATCGATAAAATAAAGCATGTTAGTAAAAGTTTTCATTCTGCAATATGAAAGACAGAAAACGAAAGCTTTCTTTTTTTAACCTTTTTAAGTTCTTTTGGGTATACCCGAAAGAACAAAATCAGAATGCTGGTTTATCAATGTTTTTTAGGGTCCTTTTAAATGGTTCATTTACATTAGAAATAAGGTGGTAGATAATGTAAGTGTGGTAATTTGTTCATTTATCTTGAAACGAATATGAATGGAGAGGAAATGAATCATGGAAAGTTTATCTATTCAGATGCTTATAACAGCCGTAATCGTACTGGTCGTTTTGGTGTTCCTGGGGCAAGGCGTCGTGTATCTCTATCAATGGTGGCGGAAGAAACGAAAGTTTCAACGCATCATGGAGAGCGGCCTTCCTTATATTGACCAGATGGACGGCGTACAGTTCGAGCATTTTTTAGTCGAGCTGTTCCGTCAACTTCAATATAAGGCCAAAGGGTCAAAGGCGTCTCACGATTACGGAGCGGATCTTATTTTGGATAATGACAATCGCATTGTCGTACAGGCCAAACGATACGGCATCAATAACAAGGTGGGGTTAAAAGCGGTGCAAGAGGTGTATTTTGCTCAAACCTATTTCCAAGCCAAGGAAGCATGGGTATTAACGAACAGCTTGTTCACCCAAAGCGCCAGAAACGGCGCCGATAAAACGGGAGTGAAGCTGTTTGATCGGGAGGACTTGCAGCAGTGGCTCTTGCAGGTGAATCCGGCCCTTGATGCCAAGACGGTAGTTGAAACCGTGAAGCCGAAAGAACGGAAATGTCCGGCCTGTGGCGGCCTTCTGGAAAAGCGTACATCGAAATACGGGGCGTTTATGGGATGCAATCATTATCCGAATTGTACACATACGGAACCAGTCAATGCGAAGAACTAAGCAAAGGAGCGCAATCGAATGGCTGGCAAACATATCGGCTACGCAAGAGTAAGTACCAACGAACAGAATTTAGAACGGCAGATGCAATTACTCCGGGAAGCCGGATGCGAAAAAATCTTCACGGATAAAGATTCTGGCCGACAAATGAAACGTAAAGGGTGGGAGGATGCAAAAGCCTTTTTGCGGGAGGAAGATACCTTATTCATCCATGACCTTAATCGACTTGGCCGGAGCATGGAAGGCATCAAAGAGGAATGGGAAGTCTTAACGAAAATGAAAGTGCATATTGTGGTGCTGAATATGCCGATCTTAGATACCCGGAAGTACGGGGAAATGGAAATTGTCGGGCAGATGGTGATGAACCTCTTAAAAGAAGTGTTTGCGTGGATGGCCGAAGAACAATGGAAGCAACGAAAAGAAGCCCAAGATCAGGGCATCGCGATTGCGAAAGCACAAGGCAAGTACAAAGGCCGTCAAACCGAATTTAGCCCCGAAGGTAAGCATCGGGACAAATACTACATGATTATCAACCTTCTGGAGCAAGGCTACGGCCAACAGGAAATCGCCAGACGGATGAACTGTGGCTTATCCACCGTCAAACGAATCAAAAAAAGAAATAGTTTTTAAAATTTCAAGCACCGTAATAATAAATAAAAAAATTATGGAGCGATTCTTATGAATCAAGAACAATTAGATGAATTGAAAAAAATTGCGCAGTCTTATCAAGATAAATATGTATACTATTATCTAGCTTTAGCAGTTACAGCAATAGGTTTTACTTTTACTCAAATTCAAGATATGGAAAATTTTCATTGGATTGATATTCCTTTAGGAATAAGTATAATTTGTTGGGGTTTTAGCTTTTGGGTAGGTACTCGTAATCGTGAAATAAACAACTCTTTGATTTATGGAGAATATGATTTAAAAAAGATGGAATCTCACAGACAATCACTACTTGTAAACGATCCAGAATCTTTCGAATCAGAAAAAAAAATATTAACACATTTTATGGAATCAAATCATAAAAATAAGCAATTTTCTATTTATCTACAAAGAAACTATTTTTTTGTTGGTATAATTTCCTTTGTGGTTTGGCGTATTCTTGGGGACCGTCAATAATTTTGTGTAAACGGCTGTCCTTTTCCAGCCGGGAAGTTAACCCTGCGGTCGGAACATGTCTTCCAATTGATGTTGGGC
>NZ_JBQOJA010000048.1:0-12778 GCF_054971385.1 Marinococcus tarijensis
GAAGATATGTTTCAACCGCAGGGTTAACTTCAAGGCTGGAAGAGGACAGCCGTTTACACAAAATTATTGACGGTCCCGAATTAAACTATTTAGTTTTAATAAAAAGTAAAAAAGTGAAACTTAATTACGTGAATAACGATTATAACAGTGAGTACTTCTTACGGAGTTATGAGAAAAATATTCACTATGGAGGGTTTACTCTATAAAATAGATTATCGGTATGTTTAAATAGATAAAGTAGTCATCATGTGTTTGCTGTGTTTTCGAATTACATATGTTTTTAATTAAGCAAAAGGATTTTGTAGCTAACCCCTAATGAATTGTTTATAGGAGGAGAAGTCAGTGCTGACGAATGAAAAAGAAAACCAGTCTCTGAGGGATGATTATTCTTTAAAAAACAATTCAGTAGTTTATTTAAATAAAAATTCGCGGGGAGCGCGCTTTTATATTTATTTATCAGCAAAAAGAATTGTAGATATATTTATAGGCATTACTGGATTATTAATAACATCTCCAATTATAGTGGTATTTATGGTGCTTATTAGACTGGAAACCCCAGGCAACCCGATATTTTCACAACGAAGAGTAGGGAAAGATGGAAAATATTTTAACGTGGTAAAATTGAGATCTATGGGCTGCGACGCTGAAAAAAACGGGGCACAGTGGGCAAAGAAGAACGATCCGAGGATTACAAAGTCTGGAAGGTTCATTCGTAAAACAAGAATTGATGAGTTTCCACAGTTTTATAATATAATCAAAGGAGATATGACGCTAATTGGCCCTAGACCGGAAAGACCCGAATTTACTGTTCAATTTAATATGGAAATCCCAGGTTTCGTTAACCGAGTAGCCGTAAAGCCTGGAATAACCGGATGGGCTCAAATCAATGGGGGCTATGATCTGACTCCGCAAGAGAAATTTGAAAAAGATATGTATTATATTAAAAATAGATCTTTGAAATTGGATATAATAATCATTATTAAGACTATTAAAACAATGTTTACTGGTTCGGGAGCACGTTAATAATTTATTAAGAATTGTTTTATGGAACTGTTATGGAAAATATAGTGAGTTGTTTTTTCATCTAGATGTTTTTTTAACTTATCCCGGCGCAAAAGAATAGTTTTTCTTTTTTGTACACAAAAGGGCTGCCCGCAACGTGCGGGCAGCCCTTTTGTTATAAATTAGTTGGAGGTCTCTTCTCCGTCTTTAAGCTCAAGATGTTCCCGGAGCATGTTCGAGATTTCCTGCACTTCAGCCGGGTCCTGTTCCATGTAATATATGCCGTCAATGGTGCGGTCCTGACCATTTTTAAAGTTGATGTTTTCAATATCATTCCGGGCACCAAAGTAATTCGAACGCAGATCCTTCATGTCGTCAAAGGTCATATTTGTGCGCACGTTTTTTTCCACCACGTCAAGGTAGTCGCCGATACGCGTAATGGACGTCACACTCTGCCCTTTATTCGCGACGGCTTCGAGAACCTGGCGCTGGCGTTCATTGCGTCCAATATCCCCGCGCGGATCCTCTTTTCTCATGCGCACGTAAGTGAGTGCTTCCTCACCGTCCAGTTCAATTTCCCCTTCTGGGAAATCATGGCCATTATCACTGAAAGCAAAATCGTTTTCTACGGTAACGCCGCCAACAGCATTTACAATGTCTTCGAACCCGTCAAAATTAATGGTGGCATAGTAATCAATCGGTACGTTAAGAAAATTTTCCACTGTGTTCATGGCCATATCGGCCCCGCCAAAAGCGTAAGCGTGGGTGATTTTATCCTGGTTCCCGCGCCCAATTATTTCCGTATAAGTATCGCGGGGAATACTGACCATTTTGGTGGATTCTGTTTCCGGGTTCACGGTCGCCACAATCATCGTGTCGGTCCGGCCTGAGGTGCTTCCGTTCCGGGCATCGACGCCCATAAGCAGAATGGAAATCGGCTCGCTCGAATCCATATCCACGTCCGCATCGCGGAGGTTGCTCTGGCGGTCTTCGCCTTCATTAATATTTTCTGCGGTATCTGCCACGGAATCATAGAGATACCAGGCATAAATGCCGACTGCTATAAGGAGCGCCAGAAACAGCCCGCCAATAATAAGTAATGCTTTTTTCATATGTGTTCATTTCCCCTGTCTGCCTGATGATGTAGTATGCTTCATTTTATAGTTAATTCAGCAATAGTACAATAGGCTGTAATTATATGATATTTGCTACAAATGATAGTCGTCTAAACGATAGGGAAGTTACAAAAAAATCCAGACAATATAATTGCCTGGATTCGTTTCGTTATTTTTTCAGTCCTTTAATGGATTCCGGGGTGGCACCGGCCGTCATCGCACAGAAGGCTTCCTGCTCTTCAGGGGAAAGTGTCTGAACAAAATGCTGCAGCTGCTTATCATCTGTCTGTCTGCGCAGCTTCTGAACCTCCTCGATATAAAGGCGACGTACAGAATCCGGCAGGGCCTCGACGTCAGACGGCATTGCTCCTGCCGGCTGAAGCAGCGAGCAAAGGCTTTGATAGCGGAGCTGCAGCTTACGGGTCAGCTGGACCGCATGGGTCCAAAGCGTATACAGCTCTTCATTGTTCTGCCTTAATGAGATGCGTTCTTCATCTACGCTCCGGAGCGTTTGAATACTAGTTAATGTGATCATACTGCGTGACCCCCTCGTGTTCATCCCATGGTTTTTCCAGTGTAATGAATTTCGCAAGCTCCTTGCTTTTCTGCCGGTGGTGCTTACGGTCAATTTCGCGGTCTTTGCCAGTTTCAAACAGGGTTTTTTCTTCATCGGTTTCCGGGATGATCCCTGGTACCGGTACTGGTTTGCCGTGGTCGCCAAGAGCAACAAAGGTTAAAAAGGCCGTAGCAGCAATGCGGCGTTCCCCACTCATCATGTCTTCAGCGATAACCTTGCAGAAAATCTCCATCGAGCTTGTGCCAGTGTAGGACACAAATGATTCAATACAGACCGAATCCGTCTGGAAAATTGAACAGAGAAAATCGATGGAATCAGTTGAAGCGGTAACGCATTCCTTCGCGCGGGAATGCCGGCGGGCCGACAGCGTGGCGCAGCTGTCGAGTTTTTTCATCAGAACGCCGCCAAAAAGGGAATTATAATTATTTAAATCGTTCAGCAGTACCTGGTCAGTGTTGACGATACGGCTTTCACGCATTTTCCTTGCCTGCATAATGAAGTCTCCTTTCATTTCATTATTAAGGATACTCCATGTGAGAACATAATAAAAATGAATGTTTTATATAATTATCATAACTTATGTCTATGACAAAAGCATTAATCCTCCTGCTTCATTTGAGAAAGCACCGGAATGGAAAAATCGAGCCATTCTTTAGCAATAAATGAAAGGTAATGCTCGCGGTGCCAGATGAGGCCGAGCCTCCAGCGGAGTGATTCTCCTGCAAGCGGCCGGATAACCACCTCACCGCCAAGCTCCTGGCAGATACTTTCGGGCAGTAAGGTAATGCCGAGGCCGCTCGCAACCATTTTCTCGATAAAATCCCACTGCGAGCTTTCCGAAAGAATGCTGGGTATAAACCCGATATCCCGGCAGGCGGTAATAATCTGCTGGCGCAGGGAAAAATCCTGGTTAAACAGAAGAAAACGGTCGTGGCTAAGTTCGGCCAGACTGACAGCCGGGCGGGCTGCAAGTTCGTGGCGGGCAGGAAGCACGACCTGAAGCGGTTCGTCAACAAACGGGTGCGTATGAAAAAGCGACTCCTCTGTTGGCAGCACCACAGCACCGACATCGAGCTCGCCGTGCAGCAGGGCCTCTTCAATTTTTTTCGAGCCATTTTCTTCAAGATGCAGGGTGATCTCCGGATACTTTTCGTGAAAAGGAGCGATCACCTGCGTAAAAAAGGAAGAGCTTAAGATCGGCGGCAGGCCGATGCGGAGCTGTCCGCGCTTTAATCCGCGAAGGGCATCGAGCTCGTGCTCAAGCCCATGGTAGGCGTGACGGATTTTTTTTGCCTGCTCGAGCATGACTGCGCCGGCATCGGTAAGGATCAGTTTTTTACGCGAACGGTCAAACAGCGTCACTCCCCACTCCTCTTCGAGCTGCCGAAGCATCTTGCTGATCGTCGGCTGGGTAACGTACAGGTGCTCAGCAGCGCGTGTGATGCTTTCTAGCCGGGCAGATTCCATAAAATAGACGAGCTGGCGGTAGTCCATGTAATCACTCCAATCATATAAGTCCCAGTATAGAGAATAATCATGCAGAAAAAAATGAAAATATGATAAGCTGTTGATATGGAAAAAACGTAAAGGAGCAAATGATTATGATTGATTTGCATTCACATATACTCCCCGGTATTGATGACGGGGCCGGAACCATTCAGGACAGTATCGAAATGGCAAGAGCTGCGCAGGTAAACGGCATACATACCGTCGTTGCTACACCGCACCACAAAAACGGTGCCTGGGATAACAGCGGCCGGGACATTCCGCACCTGGTGGATTACGTGAACGAGTCACTGAAAAGCGCCCGTATTGACGTAAAGGTGCTCCCGGGCCAGGAGAACCGGATTAACGGGGAGCTGGTCGATGATTTAAAAAAAGGAATCTCAATTGGCCTCAATCACAGCCGCTACGTGTTTGTGGAATTTTCGAGCGCCCAGGTGCCGCGGTACGCGAAGCAGCTGATGTTTGAGCTGCAGGTGGAGGGCTATGTGCCGGTCATCGTGCACCCCGAGCGGACGAAGGCGTTCCGCGAGCAGCCGGACCTTTTGCATGAGTTCGTGAAAAATGGTGCCCTCACGCAGGTGACTGCCCACTGCTTTACCGGTAAAATGAACAAAAGCATCAAGCAGTTCGCTGAAGACATGGTAACCCACAATTTAACGCATATTGTGTCTACGGATGCCCACAACATCGACCTGCGCCCGTTTGACCTAAGGGAAGCCTATGATTACATCGATCATCATCTTGGATCAGAGTACGTGGAAACCTTCCTGGATAACGCCGAACGTATTATTGAAAATAAAGATCCGCTGCTCGATGAGCCGTTAAAGATTAAAAATAAGAAAAAGTTTCTAGGCTTGTTCTGACATCAGTATATTGGGAAGGAAGCTAAGGTCACTATGAAAAGAAATAACAAATTAATTAATTATATTTTAGCCTGTTTCCTGTTTTTGACTTTCAACATACCGAGTTTGAAAATTGTATTTATAAGTCATGAACTGGTAAATATAATTATTATTATTGGTTTTTTAGCTGTTGGCATTGTGAAAGTAATTTTTGATAAAGAGATACCATTGCTTGAGCAAAAGGGCAGAGGTTATTATTGGCTGCTGCTAATGTTTTTATGGACTGTGCTAATCGTCTCTGGCTTAGTAAGTAACTATACCGAATTAACTATGATTGATTCAGCTAAATATTTAAGCGTGTGTCTGGCATTTTCTGCTGCGTTTTTAGCCCTGGAAAGAAAAGAGGTCAAGCTATTCCTTATATTCCAGTTAGCCTGGTCTGTTCTAGTATCGATACTAAGGCTTATGGGGTTCATAGATTTAAACCCCAGCTTAGGAGAAAATTACTTAGTTATGGGATTCCCTTTATCAATAGGGCTATTAGTAGCTGTGGCTTTATTTTTCACTAAAAGTGAGTGGGGATGGAAAGCGCTCGCCATCTTAGGTATCATCTTGAATGTTGGTGCATTGTCACAACTCTCCGGAAGGGCTTCTATACTCTTTCCAATGATATTAATTATTGCATATATTATTTATTATAATTGGAAAAACAAAAAATTTCTCTGGCTATACAGCACTTTGGGAGGGTTTATTGTCATTGCTGTCGTGGGGTTATTATTATCTCCAGGCCTAAGAACGGAAAGAATAATGAATTTATTGACAGATATTGAAGACGAGCCGAGAGTTGAAGTGTATCAATATTATATAAATAGATCATTAGACAATTTCTTGGGGTATGGTTTAAATGCTTGGACTGTAGATGATAGATTCGGATATCCTCACAATTTTTTCTTAGAAATATTCTACAGCTCAGGTATATTTGGCTTAATTATTTCGGTAGTAATTATATTTTTGCTGTTGAAATATGTATTTTCCTTAATTAAAAATTGGGAAAAAGATTTTATAGTAATTGGAAGTATTTTTATAGCTTTACATTCATTCTTAACTTGGAATGTTTCCTTTAACCTTTCGAATTCCTATTTACTTTTCTTAGGCATAGCTCTAGTAGTAATAAACCATTTTGAACTAAATTATAGGAAACAATAAGGGTAGAAGTTTGTTAATTATTAAAGAATATATTTTATTATCGAATTTTATTATAAACTGCTGTATTCAACAATATAATGAAAAGCAGGTGGCCTGTTAAATGAAAAACATAGTGATAATTTGTTTCAAGTACCCCCCAGAATATTCGGGCTACGGAAAACAGTTGGAATCTGTAATATCTGCCATGACAGATAAAAATTCTGTAAATATTACTCTGCTCACTGCTTTCAATTCTTCTAAACAAAAAGAAAGTGAAAATTTAAAAGTAGTACCTTTAGGTTTTCAGCGTTCTTCTAAAGAAAGCGTGATTTTTAAGGTTTTTTGTTTGAGAACATTATTATGGCTGAGTTTAAATAGAAAAAAATATAATTTGATGCACTGTATAAAAGCAGGCCCGGAAGCATTGGTAGGCAATATTGCAAGAAAATTATTTCAAAAAAAATTAATTGTAAAAGTTATCCAGGAAGAACTAAGCACAAGAGAACTGGAAAATATTAATAAATTTAAGCGTTTTGCTAGAAGACGCAGACAAAAATTCTTGAGAAGCACAGACAAATTCGTGGCTATTAGTGAAGAGATTAAAGAAAATATTCAAAAAACACTTAAAGTTCAGGAGAGTATAGTAAAAATACCGAATGGCGTGGACATAGATATATTTCATCCAGTCAGTGAAGAACATAAAAATCAAATTAAAGAAAAGCTTGATTTACCACCAGATAGCGTTATTGCACTTTTTGCCGGGGCGATTAATAGAAGAAAAGGAATAGAAGATTTGTTGGAAGCAGTAGGTATGTTGGAAAACGATACTAAATGCACCATAGTATTATGTGGGCCTATTTTAGAAAATATTCAGTTTGAAAATAGAATAGCAGAGATAAACAGATCGAAGGCTTCTATTAATATTGTTTATAAAGGTTCAGTAGACAATATCAAAGAATATATGCAAGCGTCAGACATATTTCTGTTACCTTCTTATTCTGAAGGGCTGCCGAATGTGTTACTGGAGGCAAATTCTTCAGGACTGGCTTCTGTAACTACTGATATTGGGGGCAATAGAGATATTGTTACAGACAATTACAACGGGTATTTAGTGCCGGTTAAAAGTGCAAATTTACTAAGCGAAAAATTACAAAAATTGATTGATGAAAAAGATCTTCGGGAGCAAATGGGAAGAAACGCAAGAGAGGTAATATACGAAAATTTCTCTTTGGAAAGTGTAGCGAAAAAATATTTGCACCTGTATCAGCAATTAGATGAGAAAAAAGGATAAATCTTTAATTCATTTATGATATTAATAATAACAAATGAATTACTGTTATAAAGATTGTATATATTGCCCTGTTTAAAAGAATAACCGCAAATCCCCCTTTTCCTGGAAAACAGCAAGTTAAGCGGCTAAGTTTGCAGAAAAGAGGCCATACTTCCGGTCAGTCGTTTTGAAATATGGAATTAAAAAGTTATTTTCACTACTATGTACATAATTTCGTTGCATTAATTACATCGATAATTATTTAGAAGAAAAGAGGTTAAGGAAATATATGATTTCCCTACACGGAGCTTACGAGAATGAAAACTTTGGAGACGAACTACTTGTTGGTATTCAAGCAAAATGGGTGCAGGAATTAAATTTAAAGGTGGGCCTTCCTTTTGCGTCGCAAGTATATAGAGACCAAATATCCTCTTCTGAAGAAGTCGGAGAAGAATGTTTGAATAAAAGTGAAAAGTTAATTTACACAGGCGGAGGATATTTTGGAGAACCTAACCATAAAAAATATAAATGGGGTCTAAATTTTTTTCGAAAGAAACACCATGTACCAGGGAAAAATTTTAAAAAAAATAATAAAAAATACATGATTGCCGGCGTAGGAGCAGGGCCTGTTTCAAATATTTTAACTAGAACTTCTATTGTAAACATATGTAACTCAGCGGAAAAAGTTTTGGTTAGGGATGAAGCTTCATTTGAATATCTCAAGAAATATGGTGTCAAAAATAATGAAATGAAAATCACTGGTGACGTTGTGCTTAGTTTGAGTGAAGAAGATATCCCCCGGGAATCAATAAAGGAAGCCTCTAATATAATTGCTAAAGATACAGCCAAATATTACTTAGGCATACATATTGGTGTAGCGCCTGGTGACTCATTTTATAAAGATAATATCGAAAATGTGATGAAATCAATTTTAAAAGTATTGGAAAATGAAGATATCAAACCAGTTCTCATAGCTGATAAGAGAAACTCACTGCCTCAAGAAAAGGCTATAGATGAAATGAGAAAAAGACTAAAAGAAGAGCCGTTAATATACCGTCACGAAAACATGTGGGACACATGTGCTTTTCTTAGTCAACTAGATGGCGTTATAACTACTAAACTCCATGTAGGGATCACTTCTTTCGCTTTAGGAACTAGAACTTTTGGAATAGCTGCGCATCAAAAAACCAAAAGATTTTATGAACAGATTAATAAAGAAAAGAACTTTTATGAATTAAGTCAAATAAACGGTGATATTTCCACTAGTATAAAAGAATTTATTCAAGAAGAATATTGGGATAAAAATACATTAGAGGTTAAGCAGGAATTAAAAAGAAAGGCGTTAGAAAATAAACAAGAAATTATAAGTTTCTTAAGCAGGAATTAATGAAAAACATACCTTTAAATTACTCCAATGGAGAATCGATATGATTAATAAAGTATTAAAGAGCAACTTCTGGAAAAGCATTTTGATGGTAATGGGGGGGACGACATTTGCCCAGGCTTTAAACATCTTACTGTCCCCGGTCATTACAAGGATCTATACACCTACCGAATACGGCATTTTAACAACCTATACAGCTATCATTAGTATATTGGCCGTGGGAGCTTTAAAGTATGAATTGGCTTTGCCAATTGCAAAAGACGAACGAAAAGCAATTAATATTCTGACCTTATGTCTGTTGGTTCTTGCTTTGCTCGTTCTTCTCCTTTCTATCGTTTTTTTAATTTTCGGCGATGTATTTTTAACCATATTTAAGTCCGAGACCCTTTACCAGTATCGTTTTTTAATTCCACTAGGGGTGTTGCTGGCCGGGCTCTATAAAATTTTCAATCAGTGGGCATTTCGTTTGCGTGATTATAAAAACGTGTCCAGAACGCTCATTAATCAAAGTATATTATCTAATACGATTAAAGTAGGCACGGGAGCTTTGGGGGCTGGACCAATTGGGCTGGTTTTTGGGCATATCGCGGGTATGAGCGCTGGAATTCGTGTGTTATCTGCGCCAGTTCGCAAGCGATATAAAGAGTATTCCAAATTAATTTATCCAACAGAAATTAAATGGGCATTTAAAAGGTATAAAAATTTTCCATTTTACAATATGCCCTCAATTGTATTAATGTCCTTGAGCTCTTCTCTGCCTGTTTTGTATTTTACTTCAGTATTCAGCAGTTCAGCGGTTGGTTTTTACGGGCTGGCATATACCATCGTAAAATTACCAATGAATTTAATGGGGACCTCAGTAGCCAACGTATTTTACGCGGAGGCCGCAAATATTGGGAAGGAACATCCCTCGAAGCTAAAGCGATTATTTAATCGCCTGTTTAAAAAACTAATACTCATTGGGCTTCTGCCTTTAATTGCTTTGGTGGCTCTAGGGCCCCAGTTATTCAGTTTGGTTTTTGGAGAAAACTGGACCACTTCTGGTGAGTATGCACGTATCATTGCCTTTATGATTTTCTTCATGTTTATCTTTGCTCCCTCTGGTAAGTTATTTGTAATATTGGAAAAACAAAGAGCCCGTTTGCTTCTTGATATTCTTCGGGTTGTATTAGTATTAATAGCATTTGGTATTTCATGGATTTATAATTTTAATCCTTATTTGACTATAGCTATGTATTCGATAGTTATGTCGATAAATTTCATTTTCCTTCATATCGTTTCACATAGAATTTTAAACGCTTCTCGTAGAAGTGAGGCTGAATAAAAAGGAGTTGATAAACATCATTTCTATCTCAAAAAGATTGTTAAATATATTAACAAAAGCTCGCAAGGTCCTGGGGGCCGTTTTCAATCGCTTACCTACAAATTTTTTATCAGACCGGACGTATTTGGTAGTTCAATACTATCTTAAAACAGGAAAAAAATTAAATTTAAAACAACCACGAACTTTCAATGATAAACTTCAATGGCTTAAACTTTATGATCAACGTGATTTTTATACTCAATGTGTTGATAAATACAAAGTACGTTCTTATGTAAAAGAAAAAATTGGAGAAGCATATTTAGTTCCGTTGCATGGTGTATATGAAAGTGTTGAAGCCATTGATTGGAAAGCGTTACCTGATCGATTCGTGCTGAAATGTACGCATGGTTCTCAGTCCAATATTATTTGTAATAATAAAAATGAACTGGATACTGAAAAAGCGGAGAATCAGCTTTCGCATTGGATGAAAAGAAATTGGTATTGGTACGGAAGAGCAGAACCTTACAGAAAAATTCAGCCACGGATTTTATGTGAGAAATATCTTGAAGAAAAGAACTCTAACGGCGGATTAACTGATTATAAGTTCTATTGCTTTAATGGGAAAGCTGCTTATTGCCAAGTTATACGCAGCCGGGGTAAGCAGGAAACAATTGATTTTTATGACAGAGAATGGAGCCACATGCCCTTTAATGGTTTAAGACCACTGCCGACTTCCAAAATAAAACATTCGAAACCAGAAAAATATGAAAAAATGCTTGAATTAGTCGAAGTTTTAGCTGCCGATATTCCTTTTGTAAGAGTTGATTTATATTACGTAAATGGTAATATATTTTTCGGAGAGATGACTTTTTATCCGCAAAGCGGGTTTGGTAGTTTTTATCCACCAGAATGGAATGAAGAAATAGGACAAATGCTTGAATTACCAAAAAATCAATAACTTAGTAAATAACAATTTAATCTCAGAAAAATTTTTGTACTTTGTTAAATTGAGTTGTAGGCAGATCGAAGAAAATTAAAGGATTTTTTAAAGAACAGTAAAGGGAGCCTCTCTGTGAAGAGAAGCTCCCTTTGTGCTGTCTTTAGTTAATTTCCTTGATGCTTAAAATATTCGATTTCATGGCGTTTGAGTCAACGGCGCTCCGGAACTGGTCACCGGTAAGAGTGATTGTCCCTTTTTCCATGATCACATCAATGCTTTGAAGACGTTCGTTTTTCATCGTTGGCTGAAGTGCAAGAACCTCACCTTTATTTTCATTTTTGAAATAATCAACAGCCGAAAGTTCTTTTAACGAAAAGGATTCGGTCCAACTCACCTGGTTGTAATGGGATGGATCATAAGGATCCGGAACACCGATCAGGTAGCCGACATTATTTCCCCACACGTCTGCCGCATCCACGGTGTGCCCGCTCGCAGAGGCGGAGTAGACGCCTTCCACCAGCCGGCCATTGTAGTGAATGGCCTGTCCACCTGTAGACTGAATGGCATTTAGAATGGTCGGGTTGCTATGGGCGCCGGTTGGCACTCCGTGATACACCTGGGAACGAGTATCGTTGTACACATCAAAGGTGCCGGTTGTTTTCATTTTTGTCATCGCATACGAGCGGGCGGCAACTGCCTGGGCTTTGTATGCCTCTGGTTCATTCCAGCTGGTGTACATTTCGTAAGGAACGACGCCTTCAAGATACGTATCGATATTCACGTGGTTAACAACGTCCATCACCCAGCTGCTTGTGTATTTACCGTCTACCAGGCTTTTAGAAAAATGAATTTCACCCTTGTAGGTAACGTCATTGTATTCGATAGTACCGTTGTTTGCACTTGCTGCGTAAATCGGGTCAGTGGTCGTTTTCTCCATCCCGCTATTCGTTACGGTATACGTCCCGTTTCCGCCCGAACCGTATGTGACGGTGGTGGAGCCGGAGACGTTTTCGAACAGCGTGTCTCCATTCGTTGTCACGATGCTGTAAGCGGAGGAGCTTTCGATATCAGCAGAGTTTTTCTGGGTCTCTCCGAGAAGTACACGCATCGTTTTATTTTTATAGCTGTCGCTGGTCACTACATCGATGCCGGTGTAATAGTGCTTTAAGATTTCATCGTAGCTGTATCCCTGCTGGGCCATACCGTAAGCACCCCACTGAGTCATTCCTACACCGTGGCCGAAGCGCTGCTTACCGGAAAACACATACGTCGTGCCCCGCTTTTCAACGAGGGAACTTAAGGTCTGGCCGTTCGCCGATCCGCTTACAGAAAGCCCGTTGGCGGATTGATAGGCTTTTACCTGATCTGCGGTCAGCTGATCATACGTGCTTGATGTGTTAGTGCTGTAACCGACAGCTTCAAGGTACTGCTTCAGCATGATGACACTGTCTCCACTGTCTCCCTGGTTCAGTACGGAAGTGAAAGGTGATGGAATAGATTCGTTCAATTTAGCTTCCAGAGCTTCATTTAATTTTAAAAGTGTAGATGTTGCTGCTATTCCATTTACACTCAGGCCGTGGTCCCGCTGGAAGGCTTTGACGGCGGCTTCGGTCTGCGAGCCGAAGTGGTCGTTCGGCTCGGCAATGTCGAGGTA